>NZ_JFXL01000005.1:0-262874 GCF_000588255.1 Acinetobacter sp. 1424608 | reverse complement strand
TAGGGTGTGTTGACACTTTTAGCTTAAAAAAATAGCGAAGTAGTAAAATCAAATCGCCAAACCCAATTTTACTATTCGCTATGCCTCGTACCATGCTGACAGATCAACACTGGCAAAAGTTGAAAGTTATTCTGCGTAATTTATCCATTCACCACAACTCAAATTTACGCAATTTTATTGAAGCTATTCTCTATAGAATTAGAACAGGCTGTCCGTGGCGAGATATTCCTTGCTGTTTTGGTCATTCAAACTCTATTTTCAAACGTTTTAATCGTTGGTCAAGCAGCGGTAAGTTTCTTAGATTATTCAAATTACTAGCCTCATGCCCCGATATGGAGTGGATTTTTATTGATGGCTCTCATGTACGTGCTCATCAACATTCTGCCGGCATAGCGAATCAATCTATTTCTAAAAGTGTAGGAGGAAACTCCTCAAAAATACATTTGATTGTTGATGCACATGGCAATCCTATTGATTTCATGATTACCGATGGAACCACACATGATGTTAAAGTTGCACCTGATTTAATATCAACATTAGATTTAAAAGAGACAAAAGTGGTATGTGCAGATAAAGGCTATGATTCAGAACCACTGCGTGAACAGATCAGGAAAACAGGGACTAAAGCGAATATACCAAAGAAAACAAATAGCCAATCGAACAATGACCATATGGACTGGTATTTATATAAAATCAGGCATTTAGTTGAAAATATGTTTTGTAGATTAAAGCAATTTAGAGGAATAGCTACTCGATATGACAAGCTCAAAAGAAATTATCAAAGTTCTGTTGCTTTAGCATGTATATTTTTATGGCTACCTTTATAGGGTTAATTATGAACAGTAAATGTCAACAAACCCTAAAAAAAACCGCTCATTTGAGCGGTTTTTTATGAAGTCAATTCTTAGTGAGCTGAGAATTGGTTCATTGTGTTTTTAGAGTCATCACCAGCTTTAAGTGCGTTTTCACCAGCGAAGATTTCTTTGTGATCATCACCGATGTCTGAACCAGCCATTGCTTGGTGTTTCACACATGCGATACCGCCACGGATTTCTTTACGTTGTACGCCAGCAACATAAGCTAACATACCTTGATCACCGAAGTAACCTTGTGCCAATTCGTGAGTAGAAAGAGCAGCAGTGTGGTATGTAGGAAGTGTGATCAAGTGATGGAACACACCAGCTTCACGCGCAGCGTCTGCTTGGAAAGTACGGATTTTTTCATCAGCATCAGCAGCTAATTCAGTGTTGTCGTACTCAGCGCTCATTAATTTAGCACGGTCGTAAGCAGACACATCTTTACCTTCAGCAACCCAACGATCATACGCTTGTTGACGGAAGTTTAAAGTCCAGTTGAATGATGGGCTGTTGTTGTAAACAAGCTTCGCATTTGGAACTACTTCTTTAACACGGTTAACCATGTGAGCAATTTCTTTTACGTTTGGAGTCGGAGTTTCGATCCAAAGTAAGTCAGCACCATTTTGAAGGCTAGTGATACAGTCAAGTACAACACGGTCAATCTGAGTGCCTTCACGGAATTGATATAAACCAGAAGCTAAACGAGTTGGACGGTGTAACTTGCCATCACGTTTAATTAAGATTTCATCATCAGTTGCTTCAGAGATATCAATTTCTTGAGTGTCTAAGTAGCTAATATATTTAGATGCGATGTCACCTGGTTCTTTAACTACTGGGATGCTTTGAGTAAGGTCAGCACCTTCAGAGTCAGTACGAGCAACAATAACGCCTTCTTCTACACCTAATTCTAAGAATGCATAACGAAGAGCATGGATCTTAGCGATGAAGTCAGCATGTGGAACAGTTACTTTACCAGCTTGGTGACCACATTGTTTTGCATCAGATACTTGGTTTTCGATTTGAAGCGCACAAGCACCAGCTTCAATCATTTTCTTAGCAAGTAAGTAAGTTGCTTCTTCGTTACCGAAACCAGCATCGATGTCCGCAATAATTGGCACAACGTGAGTTTCGAAGTTGTCGATTTGAGCTGTGATTTCAGCTACTTTCGCAGAGTCACCAGCTTCTTTTGCTTTGTTTAAAGCACGGAACAAGTCATTTAATTCTTTTGCATCAGCTTGACGTAAGAAAGTGTAGATTTCTTCGATTAAAGCAGGTACTGAAGTTTTTTCGTGCATAGATTGGTCAGGAAGTGGACCGAATTCTGAACGAAGTGCAGCAACCATCCAACCAGAAAGGTAGATATAACGTTTGCTAGTAGTACCGAAATATTTTTTGTTAGCAATCATTTTTTGTTGAGCGATGAAACCATGCCAGCAACCTAATGATTGAGTATATTTGCTTGAATCAGCATCGTATTCAGCCATATCACGACGCATAATCGCAGCTGTATACTTAGCAATATCTAAACCTGTTTTGAAACGGTTTTGAAGTTGCATACGAGCAGCATCTTCTGGGCTAATGTCTGCCCAAGTGTTGCCGAATTTTGATTTTAATTCACGTACTGCATCAATCGCTGTTTGATATGTAGTCATGATATTGTCCTGTATTCATTTTAGGATTTCATCGATCGAAGCCTAGAGTCATGTTACTTAAATTTCTTATGACACCAGCTGCTTCTTCATGTACACAGCTTAGACTTAGCCAATCAATTAATCCAATATCCTTCGTTAATCTTCAGTATTTATTTAAAAAATATACCAATAAATCGATATTATAAGTAAAACTAAAAAACATAACACTTTGTTTATAGAAACAAAATAATCCTAAAGGAGTATAGTATTTTGATCAAAAAACTCTCCAAGTTTTATTTTTATACAGTTTTTAAGATTTTTCCATTCATTTTTAGTGTTAAAAGTCAATTGTAAATTAGGCGGCTTTTGCCAATGAAAAAAGTCAATCAATATGCTAGAACAATACTAAATATTAATTAAAAATATTTCTTCCATAACTACAAATATAAAAACATATCAAAGATAACAAAATCGAGCATTTGAGGTACTTTTCAGGCATACTTAATTTCAACAAAAAATGTCGTTTTTCTCATCATTTTTTCACACAATGTTCTTTAAATATGGCATAATTTGAAACAATTTTAGGGTTTTATTTTCGGTATTTTTTTTATGAATCTGGAGCGGGTAGATCTTAATCTATTAATATATCTTGATGTTCTTCTTCGTGAAAAAAATGTTACTCGCGCAGCCGAACAACTTGGTGTTACTCACCCTGCCATGAGTAATATTTTACGCCGTTTGCGTAATTTATTTAATGACCCTCTCCTGATCCGTTCATCTGAAGGGATGACACCGACAGAACGTGCGCTTGAATTACAACCACGTATTCGTGATGCCCTTTCTGATCTTTCCATGATTTTGGAACCGCGTACCGAATTTCGCCCTTATACCAGTAATCGCGTTTTCCGTATTATGACTTCTGACTATGCAGAAGCAACCCTAGTTCCTCGTCTTGTTAAAGCTCTACGCTCTGAAGCACCCAACGTTGTACTCGATTTTCTCACTCCAAGTGACGTGTCATATAGAGACATGGAGCAAGGTAAAGTTGATCTAGCAATTAATCGCTTCAATGAAATTCCACAAAGCTTCCACCAAGTTTTAGTTTGGCGTGATAGCTTTAGCTGTATTTTAAATGACAAACACCCTGCTGTTACTCATTTAAACTTAAAAAGCTATTTAGATGCTCAACATATTTGGGTATCTAAAACTGGTATGGGTGTAGGTTTTGGGGTAAACCCTGACAAACAAGGTGGCCTAGGGTGGATTGATCAGGCATTAGAACGTATTGGTCAACGTCGTAAAATTTCTGTGTTTACGCGCCACTATCAAATGCCAGCATTACTTGCTCAAAATGTTGATTTGATCGCGACGCTTCCAACTCGAATGGCTCGTTTGCAAGCACAAAATCCAAAATTAGTCATTAAGGATCCACCGTTTTATATTCCTGAGTTCGAACTCAAGATGGCATGGTGTCCATTATTACATCATCATCCAGCTCATCGCTGGTTACGCCAACTTATCTTATTCGTTGCTCGCCAAATGATCGAAGAGGAAAATCGTGAATTCCTAACCAATAATTCACAATTTTCCCACTATTAAATAAATTTTAATTTAATTGTCTCTTTCAAACATTATCTTAAGCGCTGAGCAATCAATCTGATTACCTCAGCGCTTTTTTGTGTTAAAACATAGTCATAATAATGATGATCCTCGGGTGATTTGTGAGTCTCTTTCAAAATATCATTATCATCGTACTGCTCATCATCGCAGCAGGCTTTTTATCTTTAACTGAAATTGCTCTAGCTGGTGCCAGAAAAGTAAAGTTAAAAATTTTGGCCGAAGCTGGCGAAGAACGTGCTCAACAGGTACTTGATTTACAAGAACAATCTGCAGACTTTTTTGCAGCATCCCAAATTGGCCTAAATGCTGTCGCAATCTTAGGCGGTATCTTGGGTGAAGCTGCATTTCGTCCTTTCTTTGTCAACTTAGTTGACCGCTTTTACCAAGGTCCGTGGACGCAAACAATTGGTTTCGCCCTATCTTTCACCTTGGTAACTTCTTTATTTATTTTATTTGCCGATCTCATGCCAAAACGATTGGCAATGATTGCACCTGAAAAAATCGCAATTAGCGTGATTAATCCTATTCAGATTTTTATTAAAATCTGTAAGCCTTTAGCTTGGGGAATCAACGCAATTGCAAACTTGTTATTTCGCTTATTTAAAGTAAATACAACACGTGAAGATAATATAACTTTTGATGATATTTCAGCAGTTATGGATGCTGGTGCCCAAGCAGGCGTACTTCAGAAACAAGAACATCACTTTATTGAAAATGTATTTGAGCTTGAAGAACGCACAGTGCCGTCAAGTATGACAACGCGTGAAAATGTTGTGTATTTTACTTTAAATGAACATGAAGACAGCATTCGACAAAAACTAGCGGAATATCCTTATTCTAAATTTTTGGTTTGTAATGAAAATATTGATCAGGTTATTGGTTATGTAGATGCCAAAGATTTTTTAGTTCGTATTTTAAATAATCAATCGCCTACACAGTTAAATGAATCTACTATACGTAATGTTCTCATTATTCCTGACACTTTAACACTTTCTGAATTACTTGATCGCTTCCGCTCAACAAAAGAAAAATTTGCCGTTGTAATTAACGAATACGCGCTTGTGGTCGGTGTTATTACCTTAAGCGATATTATGATTACCGTTATGGGCGATTGGGTTACTCCAATTGAAGAAGAGCAGCAAATTATTAAACGTGATAATAATTCTTGGTTAATTGATGGAAGTACACCAATTGATGACCTAAGGCATGCTCTAGAAATTGATGAAATGCCTGATGAAGAAAATTATGAAACATTAGCCGGATTTATGATGTACCGTTTACGCAAAATTCCTCGCCCCGCAGATTTTGTTGAATTCGGTGGTTATAAATTCGAAGTTGTCGATGTGGACCATTTTAAAATTGATCAGTTACTGGTAACACGTGTATTAGAAAAATCTGACCTCCCCTCAACA
Organism: Acinetobacter sp. 1424608; assembly: GCF_000588255.1. Taxonomy (NCBI): domain Bacteria; kingdom Pseudomonadati; phylum Pseudomonadota; class Gammaproteobacteria; order Moraxellales; family Moraxellaceae; genus Acinetobacter; species Acinetobacter sp. 1424608. Next base: position 257,354 of record NZ_JFXL01000005.1, on the reverse strand, counting down.
CCAGATGAAAATTGATTTATTTTGGTGCAAAATATCCTGCTAATTAAAGCGGGATATTTTTTTAATAAAATAATTTTTAAACTCATACTTATTTTAAGATATTGTTATTTTAAAAGTTTAATTTATTATCTTAATCATATTTTTAAATATATAAATTAACTCTTTAATTAAAATAAAAATTTTTAATTAAATAGAAATAAAAATTTGCACATAAAGCATTTACAGCTTCCTCTTACTTATGTAACGTAGCTATAGCAAGCAATGTAAATGGGTATACTTCTCATTTCAGCATTCAAAAACAAATATAATTGTTAAAAATATATGATAATTCCAAATATGATAAAGGTTTTATATGCTCTAATAATAACTACTATATATTATAAATAGACTATACCAATAATATATATATTCAGTATTTTCCTAGAATATACCTTTCCAAGTGAATATATATTAACCAAATAAACTAAATATATTATTTGTCTTTTTAATAAAAATTCATAAGAATAATCAAAGTCAGAGTTTTGAATAAACTTGTTCAGTAAAACTAAAGGCAAAGGATTGATTGTATGCTGACATTACTTGGTGTTGGCATGATTTTATGCTTCATGTATTTAATCATGTCCAAACGTTTAAGCCCTATTATTGCTTTAATTCTTATCCCATTTATTTTTTCTCTTATCGCCTGGGGCCTTGGTCATTATTTTGAAAGCTTAAGTCATATTGAGCTCAAGGGTCTTAGCGAAATGATGCTAGAAGGCATCAAAAAACTTGCGCCTACTGGCGTAATGCTATTATTCGCGATTTTATATTTTGCCTTAATGATCGATGCAGGTCTTTTCGATCCTCCGGTTAAATGGATTTTGAAAAAAGTTAAAGGTGACCCTCTAAAAATTACATTAGGGACCGTTTTTTTAACTACATTAGTTTCTCTTGATGGTGATGGCTCGACTACATATATGATATGTGTTGCAGCAATGCTTCCTCTCTATCAACGTCTAGGTATGAATACACTGATCATGACAGCACTTATGTTGTTATGTAGTGGTGTCATGAATTTAACACCATGGGGAGGCCCTACTGCTCGTGCAGCGAGTGCGCTTCAAGTCGCCCCAAGCCATATTTTTGTACCAATGATCATTCCAATGGTGATTAGTATTGGCTGGTTATTCTTCTTGGCATATTTATATGGTCGTTATGAGCAAAAACGTCTAGGCGTAATTGAGCTTGAAAGTCACCATGGTGACAACATTACCGTTTCAAAAGATCCGGAAGCGACTCGTCCACATTTACGTAAAGTAAATATGGTACTCACCATTATTCTTATGATTGCGTTGATCAAAGGTATTTTACCAATGTCAGTGCTATTCATGCTGGCGTTCTGTATTGCGATGCTTATTAACTATCCAGATGTTGATATGCAGAAGAAACGTATCGCTATGCATGCAGATAGTATCTTGGCTGTTGTCGGATTAATTTTTGCGGCAGGGATTTTTACAGGGATTTTATCTGGCACAGGCATGGTTGAAGCGATGTCTAAAGAATTTGTCGCAATGATTCCTGCAAGTATGGGTCCATATCTTGCACCAATTACAGCGTTGGTAAGCATGCCTTTGACGTTCTTTATGTCAAATGATGCATTCTTCTATGGTGTATTACCTATTCTTGCCGAAGCTGCTTCACATTATGGCATTAGTCCAGAAGCGATTGCTCGTGCTTCAATTGTAGGTCAACCTGTACACTTATTATCACCTCTTGTTCCATCAACTTACTTATTATGTGGTCTTGCTAAAGTCGATTTTGCAGATCATCAAAAGTTTACTTTTAAATGGGCATTTATTACTTGTATGGTTTTAATGGGTACAGCTTTAGTGATTGGTGTTTTCCCACTTTTTAGTGCAATCTAAGCATATTCTGCTATAAAAAAATAAAAGCCCCAATTGGGGCTTTTTTTTATTTATTCACATACTCAATCATGGCATCTAAGAACGCATGAAAATGCAAGGTAATATCTTCTTCTAAAATTTTATAGGCATTATCAAATTGCACCATTGGCCAACCTTCTTTCCAAAATGGGAAGATATCATGTAAGTCATGGGTAACTATGCCATCTTCACGAACAATTGCTTGTGAAATTTGTGCCAAAACTTGCGCTGTTTCTGCCCCATCAATAGCTAAATAATCAATACCACGTGCTTTTAAAATACGAATTCGATCTTTTTTATAGCGAATTTTTTTAGCTTGAGCTGCATTTAAACCTAGTGCAAGAGTAACTGCCTCTACAAATTTCTCTTCAAAATTTGTATTTAGTGCTACCAAAGCCTGTTTATGCGCTTCCTGACGTCCTGCTTTCCCCCCGCTACGGATGATCTCATGTGCTTCCGTATCTAGCTTATCTTTTTTCATCGACTGTAAAATGTCTAAAATTTCGATATCGCTTAAAGATTCAGGAGATTGCTCAAACATAGGAGTCCTTATACATACAACTAAAGACACATTCTCTCATAAAAGCAATATTAAAGCAGAACAAAATTTTAAATAGTCGATTATCTTGACTATTTTTATAGTCCTAACTTCTCATACCGCCTCATAAAAACAGATAATTCTTTGGTTATGAATTTTACTATTTGCCAAATTAATTTTACCCTGATAATATTATTTTACCCTGATAAAAATATGCAGCTAAAATGAATACTAAAATCACCTATACTGCTTTCACTGGAAGCACGTTTATTGCGAGTGACTCCCTTGTTGAACTTGCAAAAAAACTCAAAGAACTTCCGAAAACAACGGAAAATATTCTGATTTTTAATGATCAAACAGGTCAACAAATTGATCTTGATCTTTCTGGTTCGGAACAAGAATTTCAACAACGTTATGCTGAGCCGGAAGAAATTAAAAAAGCTGGACGACCTAAACTTGGCGTAATTTCGCGTGAAATCACTTTACAGAAAAAACATTGGGATTGGTTAGATCAACAAAGCGCAAGTGCATCAGCAGTGATTCGCAAGTTAATTGATAAAGAGTTAAATAACCCAAATTCTGAAGGCAATATTATGCTCGCCAAACAAGCCATCGATCGTTTTATGTCTGCTATGTTAGGTAATATGCCAAATTATGAGGAAGCAACACGTGCCTTATATCAAGGTGATAGAAATACATTTTTAAAGATGATTCAGAACTATCCTAAAGATTTAAGAGAATATTTAACTTTAAAAGCTCAAAATATTTTCTAAACTCAATAAAAAAACCCGCTTACGCGGGTTTTTTAGAACTCATTTTCAATCTATTAAAGACGAACCAATTCCACGATTTTTTCTACTGCTTCTTCCACAGTTTCAGCAGTTATCTCTGTATCTATACCTTCCACAGAAGTTGTGATAATTACAACGCCCGTCTCACGTAATAGAACCAATTGCTCAGCTGTTAAGCTTGCTTTTGCAATTGCAACTACACCTTGCTGAATCAGCAAACTTTCTAAAGCTTGAGCTTTTTCAATTAATTGTGCAGAAACACCAATAGCGGCAGGTTTTTGACCTAAACGAGCAGCACGGTCTTCGGCAGTAACAGCATTGCTATGAGCAGTCCATTCTACAGCCGCCTCTACCATGCCCGCACCAACAGTCACGTTACTTAAACGGTCAATAAATATAAATGAACCTGTGTAACGCGAATCTTGATAACGGTCAAACACGACTGGAGCATCGAACTCAACCACAACATCCGCAATTGCATTTAACTCAAGCTCTTCGACCTGAGTATGCTCAAGTGTATTCACATTTACACGGTAGTGAATGTTCGTCACTTTTGCTGGAACGGTTTGTGTACCAATCTTAATATTGTACAACTTACCTTTTACAAGTGGATGCTCATTCATCCATACCACAGAAGCACGAACGCTACGTGAAATTAATGGTTGCTCACCTGCACGTACCAGCACGTTTCCGCGGCTAATATCAATTTCGTCATTTAACGTTAATGTAACTGCCTGACCTGCAACTGCCTGCTCAAGGTTACCGTCAAAAGTAACAATTTCTTTAACTGTAGAACGCTTACCAGAAGGTAACGCTACAATTTCATCACCAACTTTAATTTCACCTAAAGCAACCGTACCCGCAAAGCCACGGAAATCGAGGTTAGGACGGTTCACATATTGAACTGGGAAACGGAATTCATGTTTATTTGACTCACGGCTAATTTCCACAGACTCAAGAATACTCATCAAAGTCTGGCCTTTATACCAAGGAGTATGAGCCGATGGATTTACAACGTTATCGCCATTCAAAGCAGAAATTGGAACAAATAAAATATTGGCTGGGCGACGATCACCTAACTGGCTCACGAATGCATCATATTCAATCTGAATTTCATTAAAGCGCTCAGGTGAATATTCAACCAAGTCCATTTTATTAATGGCAACTACAATATTCTTAATACCAAGCAAACTTGCAATAAATGTATGGCGACGAGTCTGAGTTTGTACACCATAACGTGCATCAATCAAAATGATTGCAAGATCAGCAGTTGATGCACCAGTTGCCATGTTACGGGTATATTGTTCATGTCCCGGTGTATCAGCAATAATAAATTTACGCTTTTCAGTCGAGAAATAGCGATAAGCTACATCAATGGTAATACCTTGCTCACGCTCAGCTTGCAAACCATCTACAAGTAATGCCAAGTCCGGTGCATCACCTGTTGTACCCACTTTCTTACTGTCACGTGTTACAGCTTGCAATTGATCTTCATAAATCAATTTTGAATCGTAAAGTAAACGGCCAATTAAGGTACTTTTACCATCATCTACGTTACCGCAAGTCAAAAAGCGTAAAAGGTCTTTTTGTTCATGCTGTTTTAAATAAGCCAGAATGTCTTGGCTGATTAAGTCTGATTGATGAGACATTGCTCAAACTCCACAAATTTAGAAACTGTCTTAGAAATAGCCTTCTTGCTTTTTCTTTTCCATTGAGCCTGCTTCATCATGGTCAATCATACGACCTTGACGCTCAGAACTTGTTGCCAATAACATTTCCTGAATAATTTCTGGCAATGTATCAGCTTCAGACTCGACTGCACCTGTTAATGGATAACAGCCTAGCGTACGGAAACGTACAGACTTCATTTGCGGAACTTCACCCTCTTTTAAACGCATGCGTTCATCATCCACCATAATGAGCGTACCACTACGCTCAACCACAGGACGAACAGCAGAGAAATAAAGAGGAACAATTTGAATATTTTCTAAATAGATATATTGCCAAATATCTAACTCAGTCCAGTTTGATAATGGGAATACACGAATACTTTCGCCTTTGTTCACTTTACCATTGTAAAGATTCCAAAGTTCAGGACGTTGGTTTTTAGGATCCCAACGATGTTTACTATCACGGAATGAATACACACGCTCTTTCGCACGTGATTTTTCTTCATCACGGCGCGCACCACCAAAAGCAGCATCAAATTGATATTTGTCCAGAGCCTGTTTTAAAGCTTGGGTTTTCATAATATCTGTATATTTTGAGCTACCATGATCAAATGGATTGATTCCTGCTTCACGGCCTTCTTTGTTCTGATGAACAATTAAATCAAAGCCATGGGTTTTTGCCATGTTATCGCGAAACGCGATCATGTCTTTAAACTTCCAACCAGTATCTACATGTAATAAAGGAAAAGGAAGCTTCGCAGGATAAAATGCTTTTAATGCAAGATGGAGCATTACAGCCGAGTCTTTACCAATTGAGTAAAGCATGACTGGGTTTTCAAATTCTGCCGCAACTTCACGAATAATATGAATACTTTCAGCCTCAAGTTGCTTGAGATGTGTAAGTCTTGATTCAGTCATGAACACGTCCTTCTCTATCCATTTTGCCCATAAAATCTAGAAGTGGTATTAAACCACCACTTAGAAGACCATGTGGAGGAACGAGTGCCATAACAACTCCAATTTTTTGTGATAAATAATCCAACCACAAGCCTTTATGAGGCTTATAGCATTAGTTATGCATTATAGTGATTTAAAACTGTTTTCTTTTGCTTGTTTTTTCATATTGATATTCAAATTCATCATATAAATGTAAAATACTGATTCGCATAGATAACATGTCCATCCTAGCTTGCATCGTTAACCGAAGCAAATCACGATCTCATCTTTAGATTTCTTTAAATACAATAAAAAAAGAGAAGCCATTTTAGCTTCTCTCTTCCTATATCATTATTTAATTCTTAGAAACCAAACATTTTACGTTCTAACGGAATTTCAATACCAATAGATGCACCTGAATCATTACCCTCTAAATCAGAATCACTAATCCAACCATTAATTTTTAATGGAAGATCTGGTTTGATGTAATGTGTCCAAGTTAAATCAAGCGCTTTAATTTTATCTTCTTTAGGGAAAGCTTTATTGATTGCCAAGTTAGATTCATTCACCTTAACAACCATTGCACGACCACTTAAGCGATTCATTGTGTCAAATCGAATATCGCCACCAACAGAATACATTTGACCATCACCACCAATTGCATGCCCTAAAGGGAAACCATGCTGGTAATAACCGTCAGTATATTGATGATGACTATATGAAATGCCTTTTACATCGCCATTAGTACGTGTATCTGCCCACTCAGCATAAAGTTGATAAGGCATGTTCTTAACTATTGAAGAATAATCTGCACCAGCTAAATACATTTTTTTCGATGGTAAGTAACCTGCTTCATCTTCACCAATATATTGTCCATACACGCTGACTGGAATATTGAACAAAGGTTGTAAGTGTAAACGAGCATCAAAACCAGCTAACTGGTTAGATGGATTATCTACACCAATACAGTCCGTATTTGTACATCCATTGTCTTTACCAATAATTGCATTCCAATACGCCTTAAAGCTATTTGGTTGCCCATCACCACCAATCTGTAGTGTTCGTGAAGCACCTATTTCTAAAGCTGGAACAGGACGTGCGGTTACACGCATACCCAATAATTTAGCATGTGGAACAGCTTTATAATCATCTAGCTGACCTGCAAATAATTGATATTGCCAAGGTCCAATCCAAGACAACCATTTATTTTCAAAAGCATCTTGTACAGCACGCTGCATGGTTACCCCATAAACGGGACGGCTAGCATCGCCTCGGATTAAACTACCATCATGCCCAGGCCCCCACCATGTTGGAATTTGACCAGCAACAACCCATTGGTTCCAGAGCTTACCAGCTACATAAGAACCTTCTACATTAACATCGTGTCCACTATCAATTTGCGGATCTTTTTCTGCGTTCACACGGATTTTTGCATCCCAGTTTTCACCACCTGCATTAAACTCTACAGAACCTTGATACTGTGATTTTTGGTTATCGCCAAATGCTTGTGGAAGATTTTTAATATCAGATTCAGCAAAAGCGCCCACTTTAACCGTATCATTATCTGCTTTTAATGCATTGAGAACCGAGTTAATAACTTTTTGTTGAGCTGGATGCGTTACTTTAGCCTGTGAGAGTGCACGTTGAATTTCATCCCCACTTAAAGGCCAAGTAGAAGTGCTGATGTTAATAACACCTTGTTGATTCAACCAATTTAAATCTGTACGTAAATCATCATTATTAAGCACCAAGCCTTGGGCAAAAACAGCTGATGAGGCAGTAGCTAATAATGCAATTGAAAGTGTTTTTCTTAAAAACATGTCAGCACAATTCTCAAAGTTATTTATGAGCAACACATTAATTTTTTTATCGCAAATTTGCAATTGTTAAACTGTGCAATTACATTTTTTAACGAGGTCTTAAGTTTTCTATAATTTAAGTATTTTTTATATATAAATAGTTAATAAAAAAGGCAGTTTACACTGCCTTTTTTATTGAAGATTAAATTAACCTTCTTTACGACGCATATGCGGGAATAAAATTACATCACGAATACTTGGCGCATCTGCAAAAAGCATAACCAAACGGTCAATACCAATACCTTCACCCGCTGTTGGAGGTAAACCATATTCAAGCGCTTCAACAAACTCTGCATCGTAATGCATTGCTTCATCATCACCTGCATCTTTTTCCGCAACCTGAGCTTGGAAACGTTCAGCCTGATCAATCGGATCATTTAACTCGCTAAAGCCGTTCGCCAATTCACGGCCACCAATAAAGAACTCAAAACGATCAGTAATGTGCGGATTATCATCATTACGGCGAGCAAGTGGAGAAGTCTCTGCTGGGTACTCAGTAATAAAAGTAGGCTGACGAAGTTTAGTCTCAACCGTTTCTTCAAATACGATTGTTTGAAGCTTACCTAAACCAAAACCAGGTTTAACTTCTTCTTTTAACTCCTCACGAACAAATTTTGCAAGGAATTCACGATCACCTACATTTTCAGGTGTGAACTGCGGGTTATTCTCCAAAATCGCATCAAACATAGAGATTTTCTTGAATGGCCCTTTAAAGCTGAACACTTCACCTTGGTAAGGCACATCAGTCGTACCTAAAATATCAAGGGCTAACTTTTCAAGCATGTTTTCAGTTAAAGCCATCAAGTCTTTATAATCAGCATATGCCTGATAAAACTCGATCATGGTAAATTCAGGATTATGACGTGTTGACACCCCTTCATTACGGAAGTTACGGTTAATTTCAAACACGCGCTCAAAACCACCAACAACCAAACGCTTTAAATAAAGCTCAGGTGCAATACGCAAGAATAATGGCATATCTAAAGCATTATGATGCGTTTCAAACGGACGTGCAGACGCGCCACCCGGAATCACATGCATCATTGGCGTTTCAACTTCCATGAAACGTTCATTGGTTAAAAATGCGCGAATACCTGCAACGACTTTGGCACGAATTTCAAAAGTCTTACGAGTTTCTTCATTCACGATTAGGTCGAGGTAACGTTTACGGTATTTAACTTCCGTATCGTTCAAACCATGAAATTTATCTGGCAACGGACGAAGTGATTTTGTAAGAAGTTCAAAACCTTCAAGGTGTACATACAAGTCACCTTTGCCTGAACGACCAATATAACCTTCAGCAGCAATAATGTCGCCTAGGTCTAAACCTTTAATAGTTTCAAGCGTATCTTTTGGTAAACCTTTACGGTCAACATATAACTGAATGCGACCAGTCATATCTTGAATCACCATAAAAGAACCACGGTTTAACATGACACGGCCAGCGACTTTTACATATACATGTTCAGCGCTTTCAATTTGTTCTTTCGACTGATCTTTAAATTGTTCTTGTAGATCAGCAGCGTAATGTTCACGTTTGAATGTATTTGGCCAAGGACTCTTTCCAGTATCCTTTGCAACATCTTGGATTTGCTTTAATTTGGCATGACGCTGTGCAATTAAATCGTTTTCGGAAATAGTTGGTTCAGAAGTCGATTGAGCGTTTTGTTGCGTCATCTCTGCCTCGATTAAGTAAAAATGAAGTGGCATAGCTTAACAGATTGCTGAGGTTTTTCGAATGATTTCAATCAAACAAAAATGAAAAAAGTCAAAGCCATCAAATTAAAGGCAGTTTGAATGATGAAAATTAGTTAGACCAATCGCTAAGATCATTTTTTTTAGCTTTAAGTAAAATATAAAAAAATCCAAATAACCTCGATTTTTAAAAGGCCTATTTTGCCTTTTATTTTATCTATGAGATTGTGTAGCAAATAATGAAAATTCTATTTTTACATGGCTTGGATTCTTCTCGTGAATCAACAAAATTCCATGCCATCTTGCATCCTGAAAAATTTTGTATTGATGTTGACTATCGTAACTTGAGTTATGCCTCAGTGAAGGACTTTTATCATCAGGCAATTGAAACGATTAAACCAGATTTATTAGTCGGCCATAGTCTTGGTGGCTATTGGGCTTTAAAAACAGCTGCTCAACATAAATTAGCTGTTGTTGTTGCCAACCCAAGTCTTAACCCTAGTTTTCGTAACGATTATCCTCATCTTTGTGATGAAGATCTTGATCACTCCAATCCTAAAATGGCTTATTTAGAGTTAGGAGACGAACAACTTGATATGTATCAAGTACAGGAAAAGCTTTCACCTTATATGACAGTAGAAACATATGACGGAGGCCATCATCGTCTTGCTTATCCTTCTCGTCTCAATGATCTTATTTCTAAAATTCATAAAAAATACTTTGCCTAAACAATTAACTGAATAAGATAAATTAACTTCCTTCAGCAATATGTTTTACAACTTCAAAACCTTGAACAAAGCCACTTTTTAACATACCGATATATTCAGGTAAGGTGGCCAATTCAACTTTTAAAGTTGTAGTATTCCCATTTTGGCTTAAAAAATATTTTTCTAACGAACCACTCCAGCTTTTCACCTCTTCACTTTCTAAGTCTTCTTTTCCTTCTTTAATCATTCCTAAATGTTTAAAAATTAATACTTCAGGCTTTTTCATTTCTTCAATGGTTGAAACCATTCCATTTCCTTCTCCGTCTAGAAAATATGTATTACCGCCAACTTTCCAGTCCGTCTTCATTGAAGAATCCGGTGCAAAGAATTTTGTCCATGCATTATATGTTTCACTATTCCAGAGTATGTCCCATACTTTTTCTATAGGCGCATTAATTTCTACTTCATATACTAGAATTTCCATATTCGACTTCCTTATCTCTGTTACTAAGTGTTCAATAAACTTTCTCGTTTTATATAAACATCAATTTATCTGTCTATTTATTAATCAGCTTATGTTTTTAAGAGCTTTATTTATATAAATGCTTTGTTCTTTTTGTAACCCTTCATATCACTTAAAACCTTATTACATTAATAAGTGAATAAAAACATATGATTTATTATGCGTTTAAGTGGAAGTTTTGCCTAAATAACCACTTATTTGTCTCGATATGCCATTCATCTTTGCTTACGAATGATTAAACTCCCTTATGTGCTTTACTTTAAATGTAGAACTGCGTAAAAATTTGATACCCGATCAAAGCTACATTAGTTATTATTGAACGGATCGTAGTTACATTATTAATAGATGGAATAGTTTTACTGAAAGGCAGCTTTGAGCAAACTTATCAGTGCGGAGAGTCTCATGAAAAAATATCAATGTATCGTTTGTGGATGGATTTACGATGAAGCAGAAGGTTGGCCACAAGACGGCATTGCAGCTGGAACAAAATGGGAAGATATCCCTGATGATTGGACTTGCCCTGATTGTGGCGTTTCAAAAGCTGACTTTGAAATGATCGAGATCTAATGTCTTAAATTAAAAGGCCATGATTTACATGGTCTTTTTTATATATCACCAATCACCGTATTAAATGAACAATTCTAATTCTGGAGAAAAAAATGCATCCAATCGTCATTATCGGATCAGGCATGGCGGGTTATACCTTAGCACGTGAGTTCCGTAAGCTTAACCCAGAGCAAGAACTTGTGATGATTTGTGCGGATGATGCAGTGAACTATGCAAAACCAACGTTATCTAACGCTTTTGCAGGTAAAAAGGCTCCGGAACAGATTCCTTTAGGTGATGCCGCAAAAATGAGTGCGCAGCTCAATATGCGTATTGAACCTTTTACATGGGTAAAAGAAATTTTAGCTGAGCGTCATGAGCTTGTTCTGGAAAAAGATGGGGTAACTTCAAATCAGCCGTATTCAAAACTGATTTTAGCCGTTGGTGCTAACCCGATTCGTCTTGCAATTGCAGGTGATGGCAGTGATGACATTCATGTGGTGAACTCTCTTATTGATTATCGTTCTTTCCGTGAAAATCTAGCTCAGCGCAAAGATAAACGTGTTGTGATTTTGGGTGCTGGTTTGATTGGTTGTGAATTTGCCAATGACTTACTTCATAGCGAATATGATGTAACGGTAATTGATTTAGCGCCTCAACCGTTAGGCCGTTTATTACCTTCACACATTGCTTCAGCTTTCCAAGAAAATCTTGAAGAAGCTGGGGTTAAATTTGCTTTAGGCACAACCGTTGAAAAAGTAAATAAAATTAATAACGGTGAAGATTACGCGGTTACATTGGCAAATGGTCAGACTTTGGTCGCTGATATTGTGCTTTCAGCCATTGGCTTACAACCGAATATTTCTCTTGCTCAAAGCGCAAATATTCAAACTAGCCGTGGTGTAATTACCAATAGCTTGCTTGAAACCAATCAAGCCGATATTTATGCAATTGGTGACTGTGCAGAAGTGAACGGTACCCTGCTTCCTTATGTAATGCCGATTATGCAACAAGCGCGTGCTCTAGCAAAAACATTAAGCGGTCAACAGACAAATGTACATTACCCCGCTATGCCAGTTGCGGTAAAAACTCCGGCTGCACCGCTTACAGTTTTACCGGCTCCGGTTGATGTCGATGTAAATTGGGAAACTGAAGAATTCGACGATGGTATGCTTGCCAAAGCAATTGACAATGAAGGAACATTGCGTGGTTTCGTATTGTTAGGTGCAACAGCAGGCAAGCAACGTTTAACGTTAACTAAGCTTGTTCCAGATCTTATTCCTGCCCAAGCATAAGGTTTAAATTGGGAATGCTCGCTCGAGAGTATTCCCTTCAAGGAATGCATAACATGAATAGCGCCTTACAATTTAGTATTTCACCCTACACTCCTTTTATGCAAGAAACCAAAGTCAACTTAGGCAATGGTATTGAATTGCATGTAGAAGTAGGAGGAAAAGCAGAACATCCCACCATTTTGCTGATTATGGGTCTAGGTGCCCAAATGCTATTTTGGCCGGACTTTTTCTGTAAATCGCTCATTGATCAAGGTTTTCGTGTTATTCGTTTTGATAACCGTGATATTGGCCTTTCTTCGAAAGTACGTCATCAGGGTAAACGTTTAAATACCATGAAATTGATGGGACGCTTTGCTTTAGGGTTAAGTAATCAAGGTGCACCTTATACGCTCTATGATATGGCAGATGATGTATCGATGCTTCTCGACCGTTTAGGCGTAAGTAAAGCGCATGTGATCGGTGCATCAATGGGCGGCATGATTGCTCAGATACTTGCTGCAAAATATCCGGAAAAAGTAGAAAAATTAGGTTTGATGTTTACAAGTAACAACCAACCGTTTTTACCACCACCTTTTCCTAAACAACTTTTAAGCTTAATTGGCAAGCCAGAATCACGTGATGAAGAAGGGATTGTTAACCACAGCTTAAAATTATTCCAATTGATTGGTTCTCCTGGTTATATTAACCATATTGAAGCCGTACAAACTGCACGAAAACTTTATCAACGTAGCTATTATCCTGCTGGTGTACTTCAACAGTTTTTAGCAATATTATGTACAGGTTCCTTACTGCAACTGGACCGTGAAATTAAGCAACCCACTATAGTCTTACATGGCTCGCGTGACCGCTTACTTCCACCAAGCCACGGTAAGGCTGTAGCAAAAGCAATTTCCGGTGCTAAGTTTGAATTAATTGATGGAATGGGGCATGATATCCCTGCCCATTTTATTCCACAGCTTAGCGGTTTATTTGCGCATCATTTTAAATCATCATACTAGGACACTATGGCTGCATTACCCTCACTAAGACAGCTATCATATTTAGTTACGTTGTCGGAAACTTTGCATTTTACTGAAGCAGCACGACGCTCTTTTGTTACTCAATCGACTTTATCGGGCGGTATCATGGAGCTGGAAAGGCTATTAGGTGGCGTTCTGGTTGAGCGTGACCGTCAAAATGTGCGTTTAACGCCATTAGGTGAACAAGTCGTTGCTCGAGCCCGTGTATTGCTAGCAGATGCTCAGGATTTAATGCGTTTAAGCCGTGAAATGAGTGAACCATTAACTGGTGATCTTCATTTAGGTGTTATTCCAACCATTGCACCTTTTATCCTGACACGGTTACTTGATGAAGTGCATCAACAATTACCGAAGATTCAGTTGCATTTACATGAAGCTCAAAGTGAGAAAATTGTAGAACGCTTAGAACACGGTAATTTGGACATGATCGTCCTTGCCCTACCTTTTGACACAAGAAGTCTAAAAGTAGCTGAAATTTCAAAAGAAAATTTATATCTTGTTTGTAGTAAGCAAGATACAAATGCACTTCAAGCAAACTCTCTCGATGACCTAGATTTGTCACGCCTTATTTTGCTTGAAGAAGGCCACTGTTTACGTGACCATGTGTTAAGTGCTTGTCCAATTGGTGAACGTAAAAACGATAACCGTTTAAAAGCAAGTTCATTACCAACATTAGTCGAAATGGTTTCTTCTAATTTAGGTTTTACGCTTTTACCAGAAATCGCAATTGAAAATAGTATGATCAAGTTTAATGATCAGATTACTGCAAAACCAATTGAAGATGCACCAAGTCGTACTCTAGCACTCGTTACGCGTAAAAGTACGCCATTGCAAAGCGAGTTTGACGTACTACTGCAAATCATGCAGAAGATCACAACAAATTTACATGAATAAAAAAAGGAGTCTTCAGACTCCTTTTTCTTTTACTGTGCTGTTAAAGAAGCCCATTTAAAACCCCAAGCCGATTTTAAATCTAAACTCTCATCTGAAATTATTTTTTCTCGAATAATTTGTGCAATCGCAAAATCATTAGCGGGGTCTACCATAACCCGTATTCCTTTTGTGGTTGGACTAGTCACAATCTTATATCCTTTAGCCTGCAATTGTGACTGGATCATATTTGCTTTATTTTGATTAGGTGCCAACGCTACCTGTACCATCCATTTTTTTTCGCCATTTTCTAAAATTTCTTTAGCGACCGCTGCATCAAGCTGTTTTTTATTCTCAAGATTTTTCTTTTCATCTATTTTTTTTAATTGAGTATCTTCAACTTTCTTTTGTGCTACCAGTTCATCTTGAGTAGGTTTTCTTTTCTGGACCGTTATTACCTTAGTTTGTGTTTCATTTTTCTTATTTTTTTCCTTAGGGGGTTGTATAAAGTAGGGATATATCATTTGATCATCATATTTATGAAAAACAATAATATCTCCATAGCACTTTTGATCTGCATATGCAGTCACTGGCATTACCCCTAAAAATATTCTAATAAATAAACTTTTAATAAAGCCTTGCATATTATTCACTTACCAAAGTTAAGTATATTTAATGCCGCGTATTAAAGTAGATTTCACGTAATTTGTATATTTTTAAAATTCAATGTTTTATGTAAAGAATCACATATTTTTAAAACATATTGCGGTGTTTCAAATTATTATCGTATATCCTGCAACCATTTAAGAAATCATATTAAATTACTATGAATTTCAATTAATTAAAAAGCCGACACGAAGTCGGCTTTTTAATATTAAGTTTTATTTAAATGTTTCTAATAATTCTCTTTGAGCATTATGTAATTTTTCACCCTCAGCAGGCTGCGCACGTACCCAAGTACCATCCCCTTGTAATAACCAAGCTTGCTGGTTATCTTGCAAATAATTAAGAAGACCTTGCTGATAAATACGTTTTTTCAACGCAGGATCTTCAATTGGGAAGCATGCTTCAACACGATTAAATAAATTACGGTCCATCCAGTCAGCACTTGAACAATAAATGCGGGCATCACCATTATTACTAAAGTAATAAACACGTGTATGTTCAAGGAAACGTCCTACAATCGAACGTACACGAATATTTTCCGATAAATTTGGTAAACCTGGACGTAAGCAACAAATCGAACGAATAATGAGATCTACCTGCACGCCAGCTTGAGAAGCTTCGTATAATTTATTAATGAGTTGAACTTCAGTTAATGCATTTACTTTCACAATAATTTGGGCTTTACGACCAGCCTTTGCATTGGCAATCTCTTCATCAATGAAATTGATGAGCTGAGCATGCAAAGTAAAAGGAGCATGGAGTAACTTTTTCAGTTTTGCCATTTTGCCCATACCAGTCAGCTCTTGGAAAATGCGGTGTACATCTTCACACAAGTCTTTATCGGTCGTCATGAGACCATAATCGGTATAGATACGGGCATTCATAGCATGGTAGTTACCTGTTCCTAAATGAACATAACGTACCAGTTTATTGTTTTCACGGCGTACCACCATAATCATTTTGGCATGTGTTTTATAACCCACAATACCGTAAACAACTACCGCCCCTGCTTCTTGAAGTACATTTGCCACTTCAATATTTGATTCCTCATCAAAACGGGCACGTAATTCAATGACTGCTGTTACTTCTTTTCCATTACGTGCAGCTTCGGCCAAGACTTGAACAATTTCAGAGTCCGCTCCACTGCGGTAAAGCGTTTGTTTAATTGCGAGCACCTGTGGGTCACGTGCTGCTTCACGAAGTAACTGAATAACAGGTGCAAAAGACTCAAATGGATGATGCAGTAAAATATCCTGCTTTTGCATAGCCGAGAAAATACTCTCGGTTTTTTTAAACACTTTCGGTACGACTGGCGTGTGTGAGTCGTAACGTAAATGAGGACGTTTAAAGTTTGAAACCAGACGAGCTAGATTTACAGGGCCATCAACTTTGTATAGTTGTTCTTCGTTTAAGTCGAATTCTTCAAGCAAATATTCATAAATATGTTGTGGACAGTTGTGAGTTACTTCCAAACGAACTGCACGACCAAATCGACGTGAACTTAATTCACCTTTTAAAGCTTTAGCTAAATCTTCAACGTCTTCATTAAGCGCCAAGTCCGCATTACGAGTTACGCGGAATTGATAGCATCCAGTTGCAGTCATGCCAGGGAACAAGTCTGATACGTGTTCATGAATAATTGCGGACAGCATAACATGATGCTCTTTGCCACCCGTTAGTTCGTCTGGTAATCGTACAACACGTGGCAATGAACGCGGCGCTGGTACAACAGCTAAATCAATTTGACGGCCAAACGCATCTTTACCTTCTAAGGTCACAATAAAGTTTAAGCTTTTATTGACTAAGCGTGGAAATGGATGGGCTGGATCTAAGCTAATTGGTGTCAACACAGGTGCGACCTGTTCCTGAAAATACTTTTTCACCCACGCCGATTGAGCTGGTGTTAACTCCCCACGACGCAAGAAGCAAATATCTTCCTCACGAAGTTTAGGTAAAATTTCTTCGTTTAAAATACGATATTGACGTTCAATTGCAGCATGAGCAGTTTCAGAGATTTTTTGTAAGACTTGTCTTGGTGTTAAGCCATCTGGACTTCGACTTTCATTACCTAGAGCATATTGCTCCATGACTCCCGCCACACGAATTTCAAAAAACTCATCTAAATTACGCGAAAAAATCAGTAAGAAATTCATTCGCTCTAATAGAGGATGTAAAGGGTCGACTGCCTGTTCCAATACACGCAAATGAAAGTCAAGAATAGACAACTCACGATTAATATAACGGTCGTTATAACTATATTCTGTTGGGGTCGTTGCTGTAATCGCTGTATTCATGTCTAAATCTATCTCTTTCCAACCAAAATCTCTGCAAAACAGTATGCTGCAAAATTATGTCAATTTTATAAAAATTAAAAAAATAACACATCTTTAAGACAGTGTTATTCAGGAATTGGGGTGCTATTCATATAACGTAAAATTACGCGTTTTCGATATTGTAGTTTACGATCATTGCGGTGATCTTGATAATATTTCGGATCAGGCAATAAGGCTGCTAAAAAAGCTGCTTGTTCGCGCGTTAAGCTTTTAGCACTTTTACCATAATAATATTGAGCAGCTGCTTCAACCCCATATAAATGTTTACCAAATTCAACCGAGTTCATATACACCTCAAGAATTCGGCGTTTTGACCACATGCGCTCCATCATCCACGTTGCTATCGTTTCTTGGCCTTTACGAATAAATGAGCGCTGATTATATAAGAACAAGTTCTTTGCAAGTTGTTGAGACACGGTAGAACCACCTGCAACAACTTCACCTTCTTCATTATTACGCTCTAGAGCAAAACGGATACCATCCCAGTCAAAGCCATGATGATGAATAAATTTTGCATCTTCGCCTGCCAAAATCGCATGTTTGAAATTGTCGCTAATATCATCATAGTCGAGCCATTCATGAACAATCGGCCGAGATGTATCCGACCAATAATCAATTCGCATAAACATGGTGGTATCAACTTCATGTGTACGCCACCAAACCAAACTTGAAAAGATCCAAAGCTGAATAAGGAGAATTGCCCCAATAAAAATTAACAACACGCGAACAATAAAAGCTTTCATGTTCGTCTTGATCTCCTGTATTCAACTTTTTTCATGTTAAGCTGTAAAGCATGTTCATATATAACAAAAGCATAGCATGACTCAAACTCAGCCTCCGCACATTAATCGTAAACTCAATGTACAAGCTTGGTGGCTGACCGCCCTACTGATCTCGATCAATGTAGGTTTGTTCATCTGGCAAATTGTATCTGGGGTGGACATAAGTGACCCAGCTATAAAAGATGCACTTCGCTGGGGAGCAGATTTTACACCACTTACTTTCTCTGGACAGCCAGAACGTTTATTTACCAGCATGTTTTTTCACTTTGGTATTATTCACCTTATGCTCAACATGTGGGCCCTATATATTTTTGGTAATGTCGCTGAAGCTTTATTTGGTCGCTTATATTTTATTGGTCTATATTTACTTGCAGGTTTGTTTGGTAGTCTTTTGAGTAGTTATATCAATATTCAAAATGGACATGAATTACTACAACATTTTGATCAAAGCTTACTTCCTCACGTAAGTGCAGGTGCATCGGGTGCTGTGATGGGATTAGGTGCAGCGTTGACCGTTCTTTCTTTATTTCCACCCTTGCCACATCAAGCCTATATACTTGATAAAAAAGCATTATTAATGATTATGGCCATTAACCTTATATTTGGTCTAGTTGCCACAGGTATTAATAATGCTGCACATGTCGGCGGTATGATTATGGGTGCCTTACTCGCACTCATTTGGTATTTAAGCTACCGCACTCAATTTAAAAGCCTCCTAAAATTCTTAGGGTTAGTGGGAGGACTTTTCATGACTGTCGGTTTCTATATTTACTGTAATCAGCTTAACTCACCATTACTTCCACTTTGGCATGAAGTTTTAATTCAGAATCCAGAAATACTGCCCTAACTTAAATCTGGTTCAACTCTCTTAAACTTTGTAGTGGCGGTAAATTACAAAGATAACCTAGTCTATATCGACCAATAAGAGCACAAAGTAACATCATGGCAAGCGGTAAAATTAACCATATTTCAATATGCCCCTGTAAAGCCATCTTCATTTTATAACTTGCAATTGCACTAATTACCTCGGCAAAACAGCAGGCAACAATGCCTGCTAACAGCCCTAAAAAACCAATTTCTAAACTGAGCATTTGCTTCATTTTATTTTTCGACAAACCAAATGAACGTAACAAAGCCACTTCCCGACGGCGTTCATCCATTAATAGATTTAAACAAGCAATTAAAACGAGTATTCCAGAGAAGCCAACTAAAGCTGCAAGCACAGTCACAATTTTAACCAAGACATTCATTAAGCGCTTTACTTCATCCAAAATACGGTCAACATCAATAAAAACCGTATTTGAAAATTGTTGAATCATATGGATCATTTTAGGTTGATCTTGTTTAGGCACATAAAAACTGCCCAAATAGCTACCAGCATTTTCATCTAGAGTTTTAGGCGAAAAAATAAAAAAGAAATTTGGGCTAAAACTTTCCCATTCAACATTTCTAAAATTCACAACTTTAGCCTGTAAAGTACCGTCTGGCAGGCTAAAAGTAAGCTTATCGCCAAGCTGGATACCTAAACTTTCAGCAGTTTTTGCCTCGACCGAAACTTGCCCTACAGTATTAAAAGTGGCCTGCCCCTTTGTAATGACATTGTCATTTGGCAATGTACTTGACTGAGTTAAATTTAATTCACGTCTTAAAGAATTATTTTGCTTGATCGCATCTTCAGAAAAAGGAATATCATTCTTTGCGAGTAATCGCCCCCGAACATTGGGATATAACGGTGTGCTTTGCCAACCATTTTGTTTTAATTGTTGCTCAAAAGCTTTTAAATCAAATGGAGGCAACCCGTATACAAACTGGTTTGGTGTACCCTCAGGTAACTGCTGTTGCCAGCGTTCTAGTAAATCTGTTCTGAGCACGCTTAACACTGTAATAAGACTTAACCCTAAAGCCAAAGCAGTAATTTGTAAGGCACTTTGTGATGGTGAACGAATATAAAAAGACAAACGAGTTTTCATCTTTTTTAAACTACGAAGCACACCCCAAACAACGGTGTATAGCAAAATACAAAGAACGATAATGGTAGCCAAAACTATAATGCTGAGCATTAAGTTTTCACTTAAAACTAAGCTAAAAATAACAAGACTGGTGATGCCTGCAAAAAACATAAAGAATAATGATTTTCGGGATTTTGCCTGTTCCCGAATAACTCGAATAGGTGGCGTATTTAACAACTCCCAAATGCTTGGCAAAATAAACCCAAGTAGCACAATTACACTGGTAAAAATGGCAATTGGTAAGGGACCAAGTAAAAATCCAACCACAGAAAAACTTAATTCCAGTTGTGGAATTAGTTGTAACATGAGCTCAAGTAAACCATAGCCCATCATTATTCCTAATAGACTGCCAATCACAATTGAAATTACGCTGACTACGCAAAGTAGCCCAATATAGGCCCATAAAATTTGAAACTTGCTAGCACCAAAGCAACGTATTACAGCAATATGATCTTGGTTTTGCTGAACATAACGTTGGCTTGTTAAAGCAATAGCAATACCACACAATAAAATTGTTAAAATATTGGCAAGTTGTAAGAAAGTATCAAGGTTTTCTAGTGGGCGTAATAATCTACTATTTGACTCACTGGCATCGCGTAAACGTAAACCTGCGGTTTCTTCCTGATCATTTACAGTTTTATGTTGTTGTTTAAATTGCTTGCTAAAGTTTTGTACTTGATTAGGTTGACCAGACATTAACAGTCTATAATCGATTCTACTTCCTGTTTGAATTGCATGGGTTTTAGCAATATCGGCTTGATGAATAATAACTGTGGGCGAAAAACCTGAAAAACCGAGTTCTTGATTTGAATCCCGAATAATTACGCCGCTAAAGCGAAATTGGGCATCTGCAATAGATACCGTATCGCCAAGTTTAACTTTAAGTAAATCAGCTGCTCTTTGACTTAGCCACACTTGACCAGGTTGAATACTCTGTGCACTAGGCTCAATCTCAAGTTTTCCTCTTAATGGGAACGCAGGTTCTATAGCTTTCACATTGACCATGACAAACTGATCTTGAGTATGCGCCATTGAACTAAAAATAGTCACATGAGTCTGCTTTAATCCAATCTGTTCCGCCTTTTTTTGCCATTTAGTGTCTAGAAGTTCATTATTCGACAGAACCAAATCAGCTGCTAACATTTGCGAGGCTTGTAGGCTAACCGCATTTTTAACTTGGTCATTACTAAACTTAAGAGCCGTGGTCGCACTAATCGCAAGTGAAAGCGCAATAATGAGTAAATATAACCCTCCAGTGCGAAAGCTTTGTAACAAAAGTGGCTTAAGTAGATTACGCATAGTCTAACCACCCTGTACTGTCTTTAAATAACCATCATTTAATTCAACATGACGTTGGCAAAGTCCAGCCAAATTGCGGTCATGTGTGACCAAAATAAGCGTTGTACCGAGCTCTTTATTTAAATCAAAAAGTAGCCGTTCAATTTCTTGGGCTGTTTGACCATCTAGGTTTCCAGTAGGTTCATCTGCAAAAATAATTTGTGGTTCTGCAATAAGTGCCCGTGCAATTGCCACACGTTGCTGCTCACCACCAGATAAGACTTTAGGCGTTTGTTCCGCTTGACGACTTAAACCTACCCGATGCAACCAGTCTAAGGCCTTCTGCTCAGCAATTTTATAATCAAAATCTTTACGTAACCGAAGCGGCAACATCACATTTTCAAGCGCACTTAACTGCGGTAAAAGTTGGAAAGACTGAAATACAAAGCCAACATACTGCATTCTGATCTGGGCGCGCTGTTCCTCCGTCAACTCATGAACAGGCTGACCACATAACCATACTTCGCCTTCAGACGGCTGGTCTAAAGTCGCTAAGATACCAAGTAAAGTCGATTTTCCTGAACCGGAACGTCCCGTAATGGCTACCTGCTCCCCTTCATAAATATCTAAATCGATATTTTTTAAAATCGTAAATTGATTTTGGTTAATCTGAATAGTTTGTGTAACTTGATGGGCAGCAATGATAGGTTGTGGCATGATGGGGACAGTCCTATATATTTAGTATTCGGGTCGAAACACAAATGTATAAATCTTATTTGTCTGGTTCTAAAAGTCTCTTGCTCATCGCATTGAGCATGTTGCCTATGTTGGTCTCGGCCAAAACTATTTTAATTTTAGGAGATAGTATTAGTGCCGGTTACGGAATAGACCCTAAACAAGGTTGGGTACAATTACTACAAAAACGTCTAGACCAACAGTATCCCAAACAACATAAAGTGGTCAATGCAAGTATGAGTGGTGAAACCACAAGTGGCGCTTTGGCCAGATTACCTAAGCTTTTACAAACGTATAAACCCGAAGTCGTAGTTATTGAATTAGGTGGGAATGATGGTTTACGAGGTCAACCACCACAAATGATTCAACAAAATCTGTCGCAGCTCGTCCATTTAAGCCAACAACAAAAGGCGCAGGTTATTCTTTTTGGTATGAAGATTCCGCCTAATTATGGCACAGCTTATAGCAAAGCATTTGAAACCAATTATAAAACTGTAAGCCAAAAATATCAGGTGAAACTGCTACCGTTTTTCCTTGATGGCGTCGCTGGACAAAAACAACTAATGCAAAATGACTTGATTCATCCAAATGCCCAAGCGCAGTCAAAATTACTTAATTTAGCTTATCCATACATAAAAGGTGCCCTATAGGCACCTTTTAGTTTTAAGTCTTTATAGACTGATTAGAAGTCAAAAAAAGTAACTTCACCAGTTTCTAATGAATACTCAGCACCAACAACAATCAACTCGCCTTTTGCAATCAGGTTTTCTAATACAGCCGAGCCATGACGTAATTGATTGACCGAAGCAAAAACGTTTGAACGTACTGCATGACATGAAAGTTTTTTCAAATCATTTTTCAGATCAGTTTGCATTAAAATTTCAACTGATGGTCGAACACGGTTCACAATCGACATTAAGTTAGATGAAGGCGGATGATCAGGGTTCATCAACGTATCAATAGTCGCTTGAATCGCACCGCAATGACTATGCCCTAATACAACTACAACCGGACAATCATAACGTTCTGCCGCAAACTCAACACTACCAACTTGTGAAGGCGCAACAACATTACCAGCAACACGGATTACGAATAAGTCACCAAGACCTTGATCAAATACCATTTCTGCTGGTACACGAGAATCTGAACAGCCTAATACAATTGCAAACGGATTTTGATCCTTTGCCATTTCAGCGCGTTCATGATGCGATAAGGTTTTTGCAAGGGAAGTATTTCCATTTACAAATCGTTGATTACCTGCTTTCAAACGATCTAAAACTTCTTGCGCAGTAGGCATTTTATATTTCCATTGTTTTTTCAAGGTTAGAAATCATTTTAATGTGTCAAAATTTGAATGTCACTGACAAAAAATGAATCCTTTTCTAAGAAAATATTTTTAAAGCTTTAATGAGTTTTATAAGAAGGATAACCGCACAATTCCCTACTGTTTAGTGAAAAAATAGACATACTTTAGTTTATAGATTGACTATAATTTTCTTCATTCCAAACGTTTGGCAAATGACTCATTGGCAAAGTTTTTCAATAATTTTTCAAACTCGTTTAAGCTTCAAGGATGAAATGTATGATAAGGCTGTCCGCTCCAATTAAAGCCTCTATGAAAAAAACTGCTACTGCATTGACTCTAGCTTGTAGTTTGTTGTCAGTAACTAGTATTTCTCAAACGCAGGCAGCCGATAATATTGATGTCAGTTTTCAAACAATATTACAGCAAGAACGTAGCTGGGCCGGACTGCAAAGTAAAAAATTAAAAGTAGGTGATATTACTTGGTCATATAGTGAAGGTGGTTCAACCACAAAACCGACCTTGTTACTTATTCATGGTTTAGGTGGCAGCCGCGATAATTGGAATCGCATGGCGCATTACTTAACTACGAATTACCACGTGATTATTCCGGACTTACCAGGTAGTGGCGAAACTATCGTTACGCAAGACTTCGATTATTCGGTTCCGAACCTTGCTGAAAAATTACGCCGCTTTGTTGAAGCTGCAAATTTGAAGGGGCCTATTCATATTGCGGGGCACTCACTTGGCGGCTCAATTGCCCTACTTTATGCGGGACAATATCCATTTGAAACTAAAAGTCTATTTTTAGTTGATAGCGGTGGTATTTTCCGTTCTGCCAACACAATTTATCTCAAAGATCCTACCTATCTAAAACAACTGTTAGTCTCTAAAAAAGGTGACTTTAACTATTTGTTAAAACAAACCATGTTTAATCCTCCGTTTATTCCTAAAGAGTTCTTACAAGCTCAAGAAAAATTGATGATTAATCAGGCACCTCAAACACAAAAACTAGTTGATCAATTGATTGCACTTAATAAAGTCTATACTCCAGATTCATTTGCTGTACTTACCAAAACGATCGATGCGCCTACACTTATTTTATGGGGCAAACAAGATAAGATTATTAATGTAGAAGTGGCGAGTGAACTCAAACGACTTTTAAAAAATGCACAACCGCCAGTTATTTTAGAAAATGTAGGTCATATGCCGATTTTGGAAGCTGAACAACTGGTTATTCAACAATACGTACCATTTTTACTTAAAGTAGAATCGAATCAGTCAGTAAAAACGGCAACACCTTAAATAAAACTTCGGACTTGTGAGACCTTATGTCTACCCAACCAATTATTGAAAAACTTATTGAAGCTCATCTAGATTTTTTAGATGAGCAATTTCTTCAGGCTCAGGTGATTCAACAAGAGTTTGAACAGTTTTACCATTGGTTGGGGAGTCGGCAATTACAACACCTTTGGACTTTTGAACAGATTCAACATCTCATTCAAAAGCAGATTTTAGATACCTCTGCTTCTGATTTTCTGATCGAACAAATTGCAGAGCATATTCGCTTCGCCCTGATTCATCCTGCAAATGAGACGGCAACAGTTGAAAATGTTATTCCTGTTTTAACGATTGACCGCATTGCACAGTATGTTGCAAGTAAAGAAGAGCATCGTAAAAAACTGATTAAAACAATTGTAAATAATCCAGCTTTTTCAGCTCTTTTGACTCAGTTGATTCAACAAACAATGCATGATTATTTAGATGAATCAATGTCAAAACGCGTGCCAGGTGTAGGACGCTTCATGAAAATGGGTAAATCAGTATTAGAAACAGTGACCGATTCTAATCTGGACGATACCATTAACCATTATTTGCAAAAGAATATTTTAAAACTTAGCCAAATGAGTGAGCGCGTTTTAAACCAACATTTTGACAATGATAAGCTCTATCATTTTCAGGCAAATGTTTGGCACAAAGTTAAAACTATGCCACTTTCTGTTTTAAAAAATTATGTAGAAGTTCAAGATTTAACAAAAACTGTAGGTCTAGGGCATGAAATCTGGGACCACATTCGTCAAACCGATTATCTAAAACAGCAAGTCCACGATGGTATCTATACTTGGTATGTCCGTAATCAGGAACGTAGTTTTGACTTACTACTCCGTGACCTCAATATTGATGAAAGTTTGGTGAAGCATGAACTCACCGACTTGCTTGTCCCCGTATTACAACAACTCGTTACAACAGGACATTTAAGACGTCGTGCCCGTGTATATTTAGAGAAGTTTTATTATTCTGAAAAAGCTTTAGATATTTTAAATAACAAAGGCGCTTGAAGCGCCTTGGTTACTTTTATTGATTAGAAAGAATATTTTAAAGAAGCGTAATAAGCTCGACCTGGCTCATTATAAGTTTGGCTAATAGAATTACTGTCTCTTAAAATTTGTTTATCAAACAAATTACTCACACCAACTCGTGTACTTATATTGTCTGAAAATTTATAACCGACATTAATTCCAGCAATACTATAGCTTTTTACAGTACTTGGCTTAAGCGCAGAATTCGCACCTCCTGAACCTATACCAGATTCAAGTCTATTTTCTGCAAACTGGCGTGATTTTTGACGACCATATTGAGTAAATACAAAATTTACATCTAACTGATCCGTAATGTCATAATCAAAAATTGAGTTAATCGTATAGTTTGGTACTAAAGATAATGGGTTCCCTGTTTGTTTATCTTTCGAGTCCATCATATAAGTAAAGTTATTAGTCCAGCGGATATCACCAAAGTCTAACCCCAAACTCCCTTCAAAACCTTGAATTAGAGCTTTAGGCGTATTTTCCCAACGCAGAATATTCCACTTCGTATTCGTCACAGCTCCTGTATTTGCATTGGTGCTTGAACCATCAACTGTTCCGACAACATTTGTACCAGCTACAATTTTATCTTTATAGTCATTACGGAACCAAGTTAAGCTCGCATTCACGATATCTTTTTGAAACTGAATACCGAGCTCTTTGTTTACCGATGTTTCAGGTTTTAAATCGCCATTACCTTGTAACAAACAACGTGAATCAATATTGGCTGGACAACCATTACCATTTGTACTTAATAAATACCCTTCGGCATTTTGATACATATTTGGTGCTTTATAAGCTTTTGCTACCCCACCTTTTAAAGTGAAATAATCGTTAAGTCTTTGGGTAATATTTAAGCTTGGGCTCCAGTTAGAACCAGATTTACTATGGTCATCAAAACGTAAGCCTAATACAACATCTGTGCTGTCTGTAACTTTCAGGTTATCTTCAATATATGCAGAAGCAATACGTGATTCCATTTTACTACGATCACCTTTCGCCAATTGATCGCCATAACCTGAACCACTGCTGTCTTTACCTTGATTTGTCGAGATATTATCTTTAAATCTGTCTTCAACCCATTCCGTACCTACAGTTAATACTTGGGGTACATAGTATTCGAAAGGAATATTAGCCTCACCGTTAAAGCGAAGAGTTTCTAAACGTGAGGTGGCTTTATCATCAAGGTTATTAATTTTTCCTTCTACACTCCCCGCTAAACCTTCAGGTAGACGTTTGTTATACGTTTTATCATATTGAGCAACGAGTTTACTCTTACCCCAAGACCAATCGCCCTCGTGCGTTACCGCATAGCTATCACGATACATGGTATTGGTTTCTTTACCGATGAGCTGCGAAAGAATCGCATCTGCTTCTGCGTTTGCATTTAACTGAGAGTCGCCAGAATAAATATTACCTTGTTTGCTAGAAGAAACATCGAACAAGACAGTTTGTTGGTCTGTTGCCTGCCAAGCTAAACGGCCTGAAATATCTTTATTTTTAACACCTTCACGGCCAGCTGCTGTACTACCAATAGATTTATTAATATCAACATCGTCAGCTTCCGTTTTATTGTAATTACCATATAAACGATAAGACAAAACGTCTTTAATTAATGGCCCACTTACATTAAAACCAACACGATTTGATGAACCTTCTTTGGAGTCTTCAGGCTGTGAAGTATAGAACTCTACTGAACCATGAGTTTCATTAGTTACTTTTTTAGTAATGATGTTAACTACACCACCAGCAGCACCTGAGCCATAACGAGCTGCTGCTGGTCCACGTAAAACTTCGATCGACTCGATTGCTTCTGCTGGTACCCAGTTTGAGTCGCCTCGTGTATCACGCTCTCCTTTCCAGCCATAACGGACTGAGTTACGAGAGTTAATTGGTTTACCGTCCACTAAAATAAGTGTGTTTTCAGGCCCCATTCCACGAATATCAATTTGTCTATTATTACCACGCTGCCCTGTTGCGCTATTGCCTGTCAGGTTGACACCTGGCATACGACGTACATAGTCAGAAATATCATTACGAACTGGTAGTTTTTCTAAATCTTCTTTGGTAATAACCGATACACCAAGCGATTGCTTCACTTGCTCTTCCGCTGTTACGAAAATTGTTTCCAATTTCACAGGTTCAGCAGGCTTTTCTAATGTTTGTTCAGCTTGTTCTTGCTCATTTTGTGCGGCAAAAGCCATAGACATCATACTTGCCAGTACTGAAACAGAAAGCACTGACTGGATAATACGCTTCGACATAAGTATTCCCAATATATTGATTTATTAAACATCTCTCATTTTCTGTTTCGCATTGTAACAAAGATAAATAAAATTACAAATGATATTGATAATAATTATCATTATTTATATTGAGTAATAAAAAAACCTCATTTCGAGGCTTTTTTATTTCACTTTTCAAATAATTTAATTATTTGAAATAAGCACCTTCTGCTTGCGTATGGTCTGTTTGGTCAACCACACGTTGTAGTTCAGGAATGTGTTCTCTTAACGTTGTTTCTACACCTTGTTTCAAGGTTACATCAATTGCAGAACAACCTTGGCAACCACCACCGAACTTCAATACAGCAGTTAAGCCATGTTCAGGATCATCTTGCACTTCAACTAAGCTACAGTTACCGCCGTGTCCTGCAAGACCTGGATTAATTTCCGCTTGAAGTACATAAGTAATACGCTCTTCAATTGATGCATCTGGCCCTACACGCGGCACTTTAGAGTTTGGTGCACGGAAAGTTAGCTGACCACCGAAACGATCTTTGTTGTAGTCAATAACAGCGTCTAAAAGATATGGAATAGACGGCGCATCAATGTATGCAGGGAAATCAGGATAGTCCTGTTTATAGTCCGTTGGCACCACTTCTTCTGGTGCACTATATGCCATACAGCACTCTGCACGTGGTGTACCAGGATGTTCAACAAAAATTCGAACGCCAATTCCCGGAGTATTTTGCTTCGCCAATAATTCGTGCAAATACTCTTGTGCAGATGGTGTAATCAAAAGGTTCGGAATTTCTTCTGCAACAGCAGTGTTGGTGTTCTCAGTCGACATAACAATATTCCTCAAGCTGATGCCTTTATATTAACCGAAGATGAGGTGGATTTAAAAAAAATCAACTAAATTTGTCGGATTTATACACAACGGGGTTTCAAGTTGTATTTTTAATGGCATTATTGACCTCAGTATCGATCATTTTTTAAATATTTCTTATGTTGCATTTGCCGTTTAACCATACCATTACCCTTATTATTATTACGGTCATTATCTCTTTACTTGCTTTTAGCAATCAAAACGTTATGAACCGCCTAATCTTTTGGCCGCCTGCGATGCAACGTGGACAATTTGATCGCTTCATCACACATGGCTTTATTCACGCAGATGGTACTCATTTACTCTTTAATATGATTACCCTGTTTTTCTTTGGCAGCATCATTGAAAGTTTTTATCGCCAATATTTCTACGACATGGGCTTTGTCTTGTTCTATTTGGGCGGGTTAATTTTTGCGATTTTACCAAGCTATCTACAACATAAAAATGATGCAAACTGGGCAAGTCTTGGAGCTTCAGGGGCAGTATCTGCTGTTCTATTTGCCTATATCCTGTTTCAGCCATGGAAACTGATTTTTGTATTTTTTATTCCAGTACCCGCTATTATTTTTGCAGTTCTTTATGTTGCTTATAGTATTTGGGCAGGTAAACGTGGCAATACGCATATTAATCATAGTGCCCATTTATGGGGTGCAGCTTACGGCGTAATTGTAACAATTTTGATTGAACCGCGAGTGATTCCACATTTCTTAGATCAACTTACCCGCTTACCGTTTTAAACTTAATATTTTTGAAAAGCCCGATATGGGCTTTTCTTTTTTTCTCATTTATTTATCACGATAAATTCTCAGATATTTTTCTGATTTTCTTTGATCAATTCCTTGTTTTGATTGCAAAAACCATCTGATTAAACTCAAGCCAATTCTTTTAATAATTCAGATGATACAATGAAGTACAAAGCTCTTTTATCTAGTCTTTCCATTGCATTATTTAGCTTATCTTTAGCTGGCTGTAACGATAATGATTCACAAGAAACCACAGTAAGTACTCCAAAGCAGCCCAATATTTTATTTATTATGGCCGATGACTTAGGCTATTCAGATTTAGGAGCATTTGGTGGTGAAATACATACGCCTAATATTGATAGTTTGGCGCAAGAAGGTCGACTTTTAACGGATTATCATACTGCACCCACTTGTTCCCCTACTCGCTCGCAACTTATTTCAGGAACTGATCATCACCTAGCAGGCATAGGTGCTATGGCAGAGCTTACACCAGACCATTTAAAAGGCCAGCCAGGTTACGAAGGCTATTTAAATGAACGCTCTTTATCAATTGCGCAGGTGCTCAAAGACAATGGTTATCGGACATATATTAGTGGTAAATGGCATTTGGGGCTAACTCCTGAAACCAATGCTCATGCCAAAGGTTTTGACCATTCATTTACCTTATTACAAGGTTTAGACCATCACTTTAAACAAGCTCCAAGCGCGTTTAAACGAAATTCAACCTATACCGAAGATGGGCAAATTATTCCAATTTCAGCATTACCTGATGACTTTTTCTCGACCAATTATTTTACCGATAAATTGCTGAGCTATTTAGAATCAGGTAAAAATAGCGGTAAGCCATTCTTTGCTTATGCTGCCTATACAGCACCTCACTGGCCTATACAGGCTCCAGCAGAATACCGTGAAAAATATCGTGGCGTTTACGATGTCGGTTATGACGCCATTAGAAAAGCACGTATAGCACGCCAAAAACAGCTTGGAATTATTCCAGCAAATTTTGAAGCAGCAGAACCAATCGCCACTCAAAATGCACCACAAAAATATGGAAAATGGGATGAGTTAACAGCTGAGCAGAAAGCACTTGAAGCCCGTAAAATGGAAATCTACGCAGGTATGGTAGAAAATCTTGATGCAAATGTAGGCCGAATTATCCAATACCTAAAACAAAATAATCTTTATGAAAATACTTTAATTTTCTTTGTTTCTGACAATGGTGCAGAAGGTTTCATTCGTGGTGGATATGGCAGTGAATCTGGTTTTGATAACTCTGTAGCAAACGTAGGCACCCCTACTTCTTATCACTATATTGGACCACGTTGGGCTGAAGTCAGCGCGGCACCTTTTCATTTATGGAAAGATACAGCTGGCGAAGGTGCAACTACAGCTCCTGCTATTGTGAAATTACCAAATCAGAAAAAAGCTGAAGAAACCAATCATAGCTTCGCATCTGTACTCGATGTTTTTCCAACATTATTAGATTATGCCCATATTCCGGTACCTCAAGGACAATATAAAGGCCGAACCATTAATACACCAAGTGGTTACTCTTGGAAGTCTGTACTTGAAAATAAATCACAAACTATCCGTCCAGCTAATTTCAGCTTTGCCGATGAATTACACGGTAGTAAATATGCTAAACAAGGTGAATGGAAAATTGCACTTCAAGGACGCCCTGAATTAGGATCAGGTTCTTGGGAACTCTATAACATTGCTACTGATCGTGGTGAAAATCATAATGTTGCGCAGCTTTACCCTGCAAAAGTACAAGAGTTGCTCTCGGTTTATCAAAAATACACCGAACAAAATGGCGTACAGGAATATAACGCCAAATGAAATTGAAACTGGTTCTAAGCACTACAATCAGCCTGTTATTCATCACAGGCTGTAGTAAGTCTGAACATAGCTCTGACACAAAAACAGTTTTACCAAAGCAAGCCACCTCATCGGCTGCTTTGGGTTCTATCGAACAGTGTAAAAGCTATACAGGGCTTCCTACAAACTGGCTTAAAAATAAAACCGCAGGTATGGTATTCATACCAGATGGACAATTTAATTTTGGTTCTGAAAAAGCTTATCCAGATGAACTTAACTTTGGGAAAAAACAACGGGAAGTTAAAGGTTTCTGGATTGATCAAACTGAAGTCACTGTTGCTCAATTCGCCAGTTTTGTGAAGGCAACTGGTTATATTACCGATGCTGAAAAACAAAAACAGGCTGCTGTTTTTACTCCAGATCCACGTCATCCCCAACAATGGTGGCAACTCAAATCAGGATATACATGGAAAACTCCAAATGGCAAAAATGGAGCTCTCCCTCCCCCTCGCGAACCTGTAAGGTACGTGACGAAAAATGATGCTGAACATTATGCAGTTTGGCTAGGACGTGATTTACCAACAGAATTAGAATGGGAATACGCCGCTAAAGCAAACTCAAAAACTGACACACCTTTACACCAAGCACCTACCGATGAACATCAGCATCCACAAGCAAATTACTGGCAAGGTACATTCCCTTTTGAAAATTTGAATCACGACCATTTTACTGGTGTTGCTCCTGTCGGCTGTTTTAAATCCAACGGCTTTAAGCTATTCGATATGATTGGAAATGTTTGGGAATGGACCTCCTCTCCCTATCAAGGTGCACATGATCAACATATGGGTAATTATTCTGATTTAAGACAAAAAGAAATGAGCAGCACTCAATATGTGATTAAAGGAGGCTCATTTTTGTGTGCTGAAAATTACTGTTCACGTTACCGTAATAGTAGTCGCTACCCACAAGATTTTGATTTAGCCGCTACTCATGTAGGTTTTCGTACAATTTTACGTACGCCTTAATCGCTAAAAAACTAGTTTAGAGTGTTGATATTTCTTAACCAAAAATAGACCGAAAAACAATCTAATAATTTCTATAGTAAATAGTAAAAAGGAGAATGATAAAAAGAGAGAACAATATGATGAAAAAATTTCTAGTTTGTGCAGCAGCAATTTTCACACTATCACTATCGGCTTTTGCAGTTTTTACCCCTGCTGGCAGTGTAGTAGTTGATCCGGATTCGCCTTATCACAATCATCCAGGAGATTTTTGTCCACCAGGTCAGGCCAAGAAAGGTCGTTGTTAAAAGTTTAGATAGACTATAAGCAAATTAATCTGACTGTTTAGAAAGATGATTTACAGCTTATGTATAGGGCTTCACCCAAAATTAGATGGGGCGAAACTAGAAAATTATGGTGTAAAAAAATCACCATATCCCCAAGATTTTTAAAAGACAATCTTACGTTGTCTTCCATCTAGTTTCACCCCAATTCTTTCTTATTCCGTTTGACTTTTCTTATCGTTTAATAAAAAAGTCTAGTTTTTTACTCATCATCGTATCTTTTTTATTGATACATTTTGAACATTTTATCTTCAGCTTAGATCTGATGAATTCGCTCTATACAAAATAATCATTTATGTAACGTAAGTCTATAAAAATGTTCTAGAAATGTGAAAAAAAATGAAGTTAAAATGAGATCAAATTATCATAAAAATTCACTCAAACCACCTTCATCACAAAAATAATTTAATTTTCATTTTGTCAGTTATTGCCACTCGTTTCTTTTAATTGGCATAGATAATGTATACACCTGTATATTAATACTACCGTCCAAGTGAGATATTTTATGTCCAGCCAGAGTCTAGACGAAGGTCTACAATTTCCGATACATGCTTCAACAAAAAAACAAAGTACTTCTCGCACAGGCCAAGAGATTTTGTCAGAAGCTTTATCTATTGTAGATAATAAAACTGCTCAACAGATTTTGACTGAAAAAAACTGGCGGAAAAACTATCCAAGATACTTTAAATCACTTGTTCAACATGGGCTTTCTAATAACAATAACCCGATTACTATCGCCAAACAGGGTTTACATAAGGCTCATCATCTTTTTGACTATTTCCGCGATGGTAAACACTATCTTTTAAAAGATGCTTTGCACATCCCTACCACTAAGCCTTTAAATACAGTTAGATTTAAAGGTGAAAGTGAAGCTGCACCAGAATGGTATGTTCCATATAAAGGCCAAAAACTTAGCGGGCAAAGCTTACTTGATCAAATTCAAAAATGGGAAAATGCAGGTATTATTGAACCAAGCCATGCCAAGGCTTTACGTGAAGCTGCCGCTCATCCAGAATGGTTTGATTTATCTGATCGAACCATGGTTCTGTTTGGTGCGGCTTCAGAAGCTGGCCCTTTACCTTGGTTAGCAAAGTGGAAAGCGAATATTGTTGCAATTGATTTACCGAACCCACGAGTTTGGGGGAAAATTTTAAATACAATTCAGCAAGGAAACGCAACGCTGATTGCACCTACAATTGAATCAGTTGACTCAACAGCAAAAGCTTCTGAATTAAGAGATAAATTAGGTGCCAATTTACTGACTCAACTACCAGAAATTGCACAGTGGTTAGTTCAATTTCCTCAAAAATTAGATTTAGCTGCTATTGCTTATTTAGATGGGGAAAAGCATGTCCGTGTCTCAATGGCCATGGACAGTATTATGCAATATGTGAGTGAACATAAACCTGATACAAGCTTAATGTTTATGTGTACTCCAACCGATGTTTACGCAGTACCTAAAGAAGTTGCAAAGGCAGCTCAAGAGAAATTTAAATCTCGTTCACAACTACAAAAAATGGCTGCAAAAGGTATCTCTACACTATCGCTCAAACGTTTTTTCCAAGCACCTTATCAAGACTTGATTACCAGCGAAAATGGCAAAACTTATGGTATTGCAGACTGCTTGGTAGTTGAACAAGGGCCAAACTACGCATTAGCTAAACGTATTCAACAATGGCGAGCAACACTTGCCCGTCATCAAGGCCAACGCGTGAGTATTAATATTGCTCCATCTACGACAACTCATTCGGTCACAAAAAATCCACTCCTTAAGGCCGCTTTTAACGGTGCGGAACTTTTTGATGTAGAAGCGTTTAGTCCAGAAACCACGAATGCCATTATGGCGGCACTCTGGATCCATGACTTAAGAAATGAATCTTCTGTCGCAAATCCTGAAACTGTGCTTGACCATCCTCTAGAGTTGATGATGGAAGGTGCCAACCATGGCGGTCTATGGCGTGTGGCTTATTTAGCCCGTACAGCCCTTCCTTTTGCTGCAATCTATGGTTTTGCGGCCGAAAAGCTTCCATTTAAGAAATTTTCTAAAAAATAATGAAGTTAAAAGCCCAATTTTAGAATTGGGCTTTTTTATACAATTATTTGTTTTGACTATGCGTTAAATACTTTTGCATTTCGTCAGGTGGAACCATACCTCCACCAGTCGCCCATACCACATGTGTCGCATGCTGTAACTTTACAGCTGACAATTCATGCAAGGCCAAATAATCAGGAGTAGTTTGCACATAATATGGCCCCATCATGCCTGCCGCTGCCGAGGGCTCAACTTGAATATTCTCAGTTTGATTTAAAAGCGCAATCAGCTCATATAAACATTCATCATGAATGGTGTAGTAACCGTCAATTAACTGCTGCATAGCACGGCCGACAAAACCAGAAGCACGGCCAACAGCCAATCCATCTGCAGCAGTAATGTTATCTAAACCAATATCGTTTACTGAAATCTGATCATGCAGCCCTGTATAAACACCTAGTAACATACATGGAGAGTGAGTCGGTTCTGCAAATATACAATGTACATGCTCACCAAAAGCGAGTTTTAGCCCAAAACTCACTCCACCAGGGCCACCACCGAGTTTATTTGAAAAAAGCGATCTTTTTTAATATGACAATAAAAAAGCCACTAATAATAGTGGCTTTTTAGATTTAAACAGACAACTTAAATGAACTTTAAGAACAACCAATATAAACCACCTGACAAACAGATGGTCGCAGGTAAAGTAAATATCCAAGCTGATAAAATTGTCTTAATGGTATTAAAGTTTACACCTGATTTATTTGCAACCATGGTACCCGCAACAGCACTGTTTAAAACATGAGTAGTTGAAACTGGCATACCTAAACCATCTGCTGCTGCAATAGTACTCATTGCAATAAGCTCAGCAGACATACCTTGACCATAAGTCATATGGTTCTTACCAATACGCTCACCTACAGTCACCACAATACGTTTCCAACCAACCATAGTGCCAAGACCAAGCGCTAATGCAACCGCAACTTTCACCCAGTTTGGAATGTACTGTAAGAATGAATCCAAGCTACCGCGATAATCTTTCACAAGCTTTTTCTGTGAATCATCCATTTTTGGTAAAGCATCTGCTTTGTCCAAACGTTTAAACGTGGTTGTGCTTAAATACATATCATTACGAATTTCACTAATCGCAGCTTCAGGAATATCTTTTAAGTCGCTATAGCTAGAAACACGAGCACCTAAATGATCAGTCATACTTGCCAATGCAGGTACAACTTCGGGAGTCTGTTGCTTGGTTTGAATATATTTAGTTAAAACTTCACGCGCTTTTTCATCAGTCAATTCTTGCTGATTATGGTTTAACAAAACAGCAGTTTGAGAAGAAAGCTGGTGGAATGATTGAACCTGTTGTGTATCTAGGTTTTTATTGATTGAATAAGCTAACGGTACTAAACCAACCAAAATGAGCATGATGAGACCCATACCTTTTTGGCCGTCATTTGAACCGTGTGCAAAACTTACACCTGTACAGGTAAAGATTAAAATTGCACGAATGATTGCTGGTGGTGGCTTATTACCTTCAGGTGGCTGGAATAATTCTAATTGGCGTTTGAAAATAGTTTTAACCAACAAGAATAAGATTGCTGCAAAAGCAAAACCAATTAAAGGTGAAAATAATAATGCCTTACCTACTTTAATCACCTGATCCATATCTACACCACTGGTCGTTACGCCAGTCGATGCACTCAATAGATGGTTCATAATACCCACACCCAAGATTGAACCAATCAAGGTGTGAGAGCTAGAAGCTGGGATTCCTAAGAACCAAGTACCAAGGTTCCAAAGAATTGCAGCGATTAACAATGCAAAAACCATTGCAAAGCCAGCACCGCTACCCATGTTCATGATAAGTTCAACAGGAAGCAATGCAATAATGCCATAAGCAACAGCACCACTTGCGACCATTACCCCAAGAAAATTACAAAAACCAGCCCACATGACTGCAACTGGTGCAGGCAATGCATTTGTATAAATGACCGTTGCAACTGCATTAGCAGTATCGTGGAAACCGTTTACAAATTCAAAGCCCAATGCAATGAAAAGTGCAGTAGATAAAAGAATAACCGAATAAAGGCTCAAAGGTGGAACATGCGCTAAATCAGCACTAACCTGAAACCCAATATAAATAAGTGTTGCAACAATAATCGTCAGAAACACCGGCATAAAAAATTTCGGTGTTGGGACGTGTACATTCGTCGATTTTGCTTGCAGGTTTGCCGCAAGTTTTGAATCCGAAACAGGGGGTAGATTAGAATTCATGCAGACGGTAAGAGGATAATAAAATCCTCTGTATTCTTAAATTAAATTATGACAATTATATGACAAAGAGCCGCCTGATGAAGTCAATTTTTTATATTTTGACCTCATTTGATACACCTTTCCCCGATCATTTTTATTTTATTTTTAAAATACAATAACTTAATTCATTATTTATGAACTCCTTTTGTGCTTATTTTTACAGCAAAAAAATAAATAAAATGACCTATATGTCTATTTTTCACACAGAACAACTGTAATATTTCGGCATATTGAGCATGAAATATTTCAATATCATGATCATTTGATGAATATTTCATGAAAATTCTTTCGTTTTTGTCATAAAACGTCCTGTTTTTTATTTTTTTACTTATCGTCTCATGACCTTCATAGGTCATCATTTGTGCTGCTATTCTGTTACAATAGCGCCGCATTTTTAAATTCATATAAAAGATCGGGGTTTTCTATGTCTACGCTTGCCACCCTAAAAGCGCTTCTTGCTAAACGCATTCTGATTATTGATGGTGCTATGGGAACTATGATCCAGCGCCATAAATTAGAAGAAGCCGACTACCGTGGTGAGCGTTTTGCCGATTGGGCACATGACTTAAAAGGGAATAATGACCTTTTAGTTTTGACACAACCTC
Organism: Acinetobacter sp. 1424608; assembly: GCF_000588255.1. Classification (NCBI taxonomy): domain Bacteria; kingdom Pseudomonadati; phylum Pseudomonadota; class Gammaproteobacteria; order Moraxellales; family Moraxellaceae; genus Acinetobacter; species Acinetobacter sp. 1424608. Next base: position 219,544 of record NZ_JFXL01000005.1, on the reverse strand, counting down.
AAATTATTCAAGGCATTCATGAAGCTTATCTTGATGCTGGTGCGGATATTATTGAAACCAACAGCTTTAATGGCACGCGTGTTTCAATGTCTGACTATCACATGGAAGATCTTGTTCCAGAGATTAACCGTGAAGCAGCACGTTTAGCCAAAGCAGCTTGTGAAAAGTATTCAACTCCAGAAAAACCACGTTTTGTTGCTGGTGTACTTGGGCCTACATCGCGTACTTGTTCAATTTCACCGAATGTAAATGACCCTGCTTTTCGTAACATTACCTTTGATGAGTTAAAAGAAAACTACATTGAAGCGACTCATGCACTGATTGAAGGCGGTGTAGATATCATTTTGATTGAAACCGTATTTGATACATTAAACTGTAAAGCAGCGATTTTTGCAGTCAAAGAAGTCTTTAAACAAATTGGTCGTGAATTACCAATTATGATTTCAGGGACAATTACCGATGCATCAGGTCGTACTTTAACAGGTCAGACTGCGGAAGCTTTCTGGAATTCTGTGCGCCATGGTGATTTGCTTTCAATTGGTTTTAACTGTGCCCTTGGTGCAGATGCCATGCGTCCTCACGTAAAAACTATTTCTGATGTCGCAGATACTTTCGTTTCAGCACACCCCAATGCGGGCTTACCAAACGCATTTGGTGGATATGACGAAACACCTGAGCAAACTGCAGCTTTCTTAAAAGAATTTGCTGAAAGCGGTTTAATTAATATTACTGGTGGTTGCTGTGGTACGACACCAGACCATATTCGCGCTATTGCTAATGCAGTAAAAGACATTGCACCTCGCCAAGTACCTGAAACCGTACCTGCTTGTCGCCTAAGTGGTTTAGAGCCATTTAATATTTATGATGACTCTCTCTTTGTAAACGTTGGTGAACGTACTAACGTTACCGGTTCTAAAAAATTCTTACGCCTCATTCGTGAAGAAAACTTTGCAGAAGCTTTAGAGGTTGCACAGCAACAAGTGGAAGCTGGCGCACAGATTATTGATATTAACATGGATGAAGGGATGCTCGATTCGCAAAATGCGATGGTGCATTTCTTAAACCTTGTAGCATCAGAACCTGATATTTCACGTGTGCCAATCATGATTGACTCATCCAAATGGGAAATCATTGAAGCTGGCTTAAAATGCGTACAAGGTAAACCGGTTGTTAACTCCATTTCCTTAAAAGAAGGTTATGACGAGTTTGTCGAAAAAGCCCGCCTCTGCCGTCAATATGGTGCCGCAATTATTGTGATGGCCTTTGATGAAGCTGGACAGGCTGACACTGCTGAACGTAAACGCGAAATCTGTAAGCGTTCATACGACATTTTAGTGAATGAAGTGGGCTTCCCTGCTGAAGATATTATTTTTGACCCGAACGTGTTCGCAGTGGCAACTGGTATTGAAGAACACAACAATTACGCGGTCGATTTTATCGAGGCGACAGGTTGGATTAAACAGAACTTACCACATGCCATGATTTCTGGTGGTGTATCGAACGTTTCGTTCTCGTTCCGTGGTAATGAACCAGTTCGTGAAGCCATTCACTCGGTGTTCTTATACCATGCTATCAAGCAAGGCATGACCATGGGTATTGTGAACGCTGGGCAAATGGCAATTTATGATGATATTCCAGCCGAGCTAAAAGAAGCTGTTGAAGATGTCATATTAAACCAAAACCAAGGTGAATCTGGTCAAGCTGCGACTGAGAAACTGCTTGAAGTAGCAGAAAAATACCGCGGACAAGGCGGCGCAGCTAAAGAAGCCGAGAACCTTGAATGGCGTAATGAGTCGGTTGAAAAACGTCTTGAATATGCCTTGGTTAAAGGTATTACGACTTATATTGACCAAGATACAGAAGAAGCACGCTTAAAATCTAAACGTCCTTTGGATGTGATTGAAGGGCCACTGATGGACGGTATGAACGTTGTCGGTGACTTGTTTGGTTCAGGCAAAATGTTCTTACCGCAGGTTGTGAAATCTGCCCGTGTAATGAAACAAGCTGTAGCATGGCTCAACCCCTACATTGAAGCTGAAAAGTCTGAAGGACAATCTAAAGGTAAAGTCCTAATGGCGACGGTAAAAGGCGACGTACACGATATTGGTAAGAATATTGTAGGCGTGGTACTTGGCTGTAATGGATATGACATTGTTGACCTTGGTGTAATGGTCCCTTGCGAGAAGATCTTACAAACTGCAATTGATGAAAAATGTGACATCATTGGCTTGTCTGGTCTGATCACTCCATCTTTAGATGAAATGGTATTTGTTGCGAAAGAAATGCAACGCAAAGGCTTTAACATTCCTTTATTGATTGGTGGTGCGACGACGTCTAAAGCCCACACGGCAGTAAAAATTGACCCTCAGTATCAGAATGATGCAGTAATTTATGTTGCCGATGCTTCACGTGCTGTAGGTGTTGCTACAACCTTGCTTTCTAAAGACATGCGAGGTGCATTTATTGAAGAGCACCGTGCTGAATATGCCAAAATTCGTGAACGTTTAGCCAACAAACAACCAAAAGCGGCCAAACTGACTTATAAAGAGTCGGTTGAAAATGGTTTTAAAATTGATGAAAGCTACGTGCCACCAAAACCAAATCTTTTAGGAACACAAGTTTTAAAGAATTATCCGCTTGCAACACTCGTGGATTATTTTGACTGGACACCATTCTTTATTTCTTGGAGCTTGGCAGGTAAATTCCCGAAAATTTTAGAAGATGAAGTGGTCGGCGAAGCTGCAACAGATTTGTACAACCAAGCTCAAGCAATGTTGAAAGATATTATCGACAACAACCGTTTTGATGCTCGTGCCGTATTCGGTATGTTCCCTGCTCAGCGCACTGATGCAGACACAGTGAGCGTATTTGATGAAGCGGGGCAAAATGTTACGCATACTTTTGAGCACTTACGCCAGCAATCTGACAAAGTGACAGGTAAACCAAACTTATCTTTAGCAGATTACATTCGTAATGACCGTGAGCAGCAGGACTACTTAGGCGGATTCACTGTATCGATTTTTGGTGCAGAAGAATTGGCAAATGAATACAAAGCCAAAGGTGATGATTACTCTGCAATTTTAGTTCAGTCACTAGCCGACCGTTTTGCAGAAGCTTTTGCCGAACACTTACATGAACGCATTCGTAAAGAGTTCTGGGGTTATAAAGCTGATGAACAGCTTAGTAATGAAGAACTGATTAAAGAGAAATATGTCGGTATTCGCCCTGCACCAGGTTACCCTGCTTGCCCTGAGCACTCTGAAAAGGCAGTGTTGTTTGACTGGTTAGGCTCTACAGATAAAATTGGTACTAAACTGACTGAACACTTTGCAATGATGCCACCATCTTCGGTGAGTGGTTTCTATTATTCTCATCCACAAAGTGAATACTTTAACGTGGGCAAAATCTCTCAAGACCAACTTGAAGATTATGCAAAACGTAAAGGTTGGACACTAGATGAAGCGAAGCGTTGGTTAGCGCCGAATTTAGATGACTCGATTGTTTAAGTTTAAATAGTAATAAAAAATCCCCTCTAGTGAGGGGATTTTTTTATCATATTTAATCAATAATTCCTGGAATATAAATCATTCCATTGAAAACATCTTCACCTAATTTAACATTATTAAATCTAAAAGTTTTTTTATCATTATCCATAGATAAACCTGAACAAGATTTATAGCGATCTCCACAAACTATTTTTTCATTTTCTTTCGTAGTTTCAATTGAAATATGACCATTGAATTCTTGAATTACTTCCAATGGATAAGCTCCTGTTTGCCCTATTAAACTAATAGAATATTTTTTCTGATCATTGACGACATAAGCGAAACCATAATTTTGGCGCAATATAGGATATATTTCTTTATTAATTAAAATATTAGAAGTATTCCTAGGAATATTATATTCCAAATCTAACACTCTAAATTTATTTCGTTCTTTATCAAATAAATTCAAGTTCTGTATATTAATAGATAGTATCTTTTCATTATCTCCCCACGAGATCGACGAAGCAGGAACTAAGCCATAAAAGGAAAAACCTGGTTCATAATTTGTTAAATTATAATTTCGAACTTTAAGTTGTATATCTTTAGAATATTGATTATTATTACTTTCTTTAAATATTTCAATATTCACAATATCATCATCTTTTTTAAAAACAAGTTCATCTACACTACCAATATTTTTATTATTTCCATCTTTATAAATAATAATATCTGAATTCATATCAGATAATTTATATACTTGATTATCTAATTCGAGGATACCTATCCCACTTTTTCTTGGAAATCTATCTTTATTAAAACCCACCCAGTTAGAGGGTATTTTTAATTCTAAGTTACCTGTAATTTTTGCCGTTAAATCTCTTTTTTCTATCCAATCAACTAAATAATTTTTCCATAATTTATTAAAATTATTTTTAAATCTTATATTTAATTGTCTACTATCATTATCAAAACTATATTCCGTATTATCTGAACAGTCTTCATAATTTATACAAAATAAAACACTCATATCATTATATTTATTTATCCAAGCAAGTGAGGCAAAACGTGCCTTATTACTTTCAGCCAAAAGCTGTAATTCACCATAAATAGGAAGGTCCGTTTTATCGGGCTTGTTAAAATAGAGAGTTACATCTGAGCTATTTCCTTGGGCTATTAAGCTATATTCCTCTTCTTTTACATTCAAGTTAACTTTATCATTAAAATTTTCAGCTTCGATTGTAAGCATATTTTTTTCATACTCATTTTCTTCTCTTTTGGACTCCTCCCCACAACCAATTAAAAAAATAGTACTTAATACACTTATTTTGATTAGTTTATAACTCATAAGATCCTCATATTAATTTTTTGTTTTTTAAATCCCTACAGATATTATCATCAATTACAAATATTAATACCATTAAATTCAATTATTTATTTTAAAAAAAGATAAAATCAACCTTCCAAGTCTCTATCATAATTTTTAGTTTTAAAAAATTCGATATTTGAAGCAGCTATGCATGGACTAGGATTTGTTTTGGAAAGTAATTTACTCACTCAAAATTATTTGGACTCAGGAAAGTTGGTTAGAGTTTTTGCAGATGAACTATCGATTCCTATTTCTGCTCATCATTTGGTATATCCTCGAACGCATCAATTTATTCCTAAAATTGAACTGTTTTTAAACTGGATTCATGATGAGTTAGCAGATTGAGAAAGTGATTTCTTAAATGATCTGAATTTCCTCAACTCTTAAGTGATGCATCATCTCTCGAACAAATACAAAGTAGGTAAAAACATAAACCTGATCTGGAGACACTTGGTTTGTGTAGTAGCTTAAACGCTCAATAAAATCATTAAATCCATGCTCAAGCTCAATACGGCTGATTTGCTTTTTAGCACTAAAAAATAACTCACTGAGTTGTGCCATGGCGGTATCAGCCGTAACGGCTACACCACTTATATTGAGATTTCTAAATGGCTGAGATTCTATGATTTCTTCAATAAAATAAATCATCTTTTCAACCGCAAGCTCATCAACAACGCCATTGCTGATACTTTTTGAATTAATAAAACCTAAGCCCTGTTCAAGTTGAATGTGCTGGTTGTCTAAATCAAATGATAAGCCATTAAGAGCAAGTGAAAATTTTAAAACTGAGACAGAATGAGTCATAAAAATAGCTTACCGCTGAGTTTTACTAATAGGATTAGTGCTAGTTTGTTCAATACTTAACATTAAGTGATCGATTATTATTAACACTATATATAATAAAAACCTCTTTAAAAAGACGAAAAATCAATCTTATATTCATGCAATCTAACTATTAAAAAATAGAGTATAAGCATGAAAAAACTAGCAATTTTAGGTGTTACGATTTACAGCTTTGCACAACTGGCAAATGCAGCAACCTTAAATGTAAAGCCATATGGCACGACTCAAGACGGTCAAAAAGTTGAACTCTATACCATGAGCAATAACAAAGGTGTCTCGGTATCTTTTATCAGTTTCGGTGGTGTAATTACCCAGATTTTGACTCCCGATGCACAAGGCAAACAAAATAATATTGTTTTGGGCTTTGATGACTTAAAAGGCTATGAAGTCACTGATACCAAGGAAGGCATTCATTTTGGTGGTTTGATTGGTCGTTATGCGAACCGGATTGGTAATGCTAAATTTAGCTTAGATGGAAAAACGTATAACCTCGAAAAAAATAATGGCCCGAACTCATTACATAGCGGGAATCCTGGTTTTGATAAACGTGTTTGGCAAGTTAAACCTCTCATCTCTCAAGGTGAAACCGTTAAAGCTTCTCTGAAGTTAACCAGTCCAAATGGTGATCAAGGTTTTCCCGGAAAATTAGATGTAGAAGTAATCTACAGTCTTTCAGATCAAAATGAATTTAAGATTGAATATAAAGCCAAAACTGATCAACCGACAGTTGTTAATCTCACCAACCATAGTTATTTCAATTTATCAGGCGCTGGCAATAATCCTTATGGTGTGCTCGATCATATTGTCCAACTCAATGCAGACCGTATATTAGTAACCGATCAAAACTCTTTACCAACAGGTGAAATTGCTTCAGTTACAGGTACGCCTTTTGACTTTCGGAAGCCTAAAGCAATTGTGAAAGATATTCGAGCGAATAATCAGCAACTCGCCTATGGATATGGCTATGACCAAACTTGGGTAATTAATCAAAAGTCTCAAGGGAAATTAAATCTTGCAGCGATTGTGGTTGACCCAAAATCTAAACGGACCATGCAAGTCTTAACCACTGAACCAAGTGTCCAAATGTATACAGCCAATCATTTACTCGGAAATATTGTTGGTGCAAATGGCGTACTCTACCGACAAGCAGATGCGCTAGCATTAGAAACGCAGCACTTTCCAGACAGCCCAAATCAACCGGCTTTCCCGTCTACACGTTTAAACCCAAATCAAACTTATAACAGTGTCACCGTATTTAAGTTTGGTATTCAAAAATAGTTTTTTAATTGGAACTAACGTTATTTAAAAAAGACTCTCAGTTGAATATGGCTGAGAGTCTTTTCATTTATTTAACTTTTGTGTTTGGTAAAAGTGCTGTTGCAAAACCAAGTAATGGCAACAATGAACATAAACCAAATACCCATTCAATACCGTTAATATCCGCTAAATGCCCTAGCCCCGCTGCGGCAATACCACTTACCCCAAACATCAGACCAAACATTAAACCCGCAATCATACCCACACGGCCCGGAACAGCTTCTTGCGCATACACCACCATCGCTGCAAAAGCCGATGACAACACCAAACCAGCAATAATTGAGAAAACCGTTGTCCAAAACAAGTTTGCATACGGCATCATTAATGCAAACGGTGCCATACCAACAAATGAAACCCAAATCACCGCTTTACGGCCAATCTTATCGCCAATTGGACCACCAGCAAATGTACCTACTGCCACAGCCGCCAAAAAGGCAAATAAGTGTAATTGAGCTGTTTGAATGCTGATATGGAACTTTTGAATTAAGTAAAAGGTAAAGTAGTTACTGATGCTCGCAATGTAGGTAAATTTGGCAAACATCAACAAACTAATTGTGCCCAAGGCGATAATGAGCTTACGGCCATGCAATTTAGTATGTGCTTGGGTAGCACGCGCAACTACCTGACTTTTAGCATGACTCACGGTCCAACGGCTTACGCCAAATAAAACCCAAATTGCTAAAAGTGCAAATATCACCAAACCCGCAACTGCATGCTGCCCAAATGGAACAATTAATAACGCTGCTAATAATGGGCCAATCGCAGTACCTGTGTTTCCGCCCACTTGGAAAGTCGACTGAGCTGTACCGAAGCGCCCGCCCGATGCCATTCGTGCTACCCGTGAAGCTTCTGGATGAAAGGTTGCAGACCCTACCCCAATAAGCGCAGATGCACATAACAACACGGCAAAACTTGGCGAAAAGGCTAACAAGATAATGCCGCAGAATGTGACTACCATTCCGAGTGGGAGAAGATACGGTTTTGGATGTTTATCGGTATAAAGTCCAATCCAAGGCTGTAGCAGCGAGCCTGTAATTTGATATACAAACGAGATCAGGCCAACCTCCGCAAAACTCAGCGAAAAGTTTGCTTTTAGCATTGGATAGATAGCTGGTAACACCGCCTGAATTAAATCATTCAGTAAATGTGCAACCGCCACGGCGCCTACAATTTTAATAATCATTCCTTGAGGCTGATCATTTGCAACGGTATTGGCAATACCATCTTTCAATTGTATTGAAGACGTCATACCTGAAAAACTCCAATATTTTTAAATGAGATGCTTATTGTAAATTGTCGCTTATAAAGTTATCTTCCAATAATCATCGTATAAATGACAATTTCTAGGATAATTTATGTCCGATTCTCTTATTCAGTCCGATTTGTCTGAACTGGTGATTGGGCTATCTTCCGAGCATTCTTACCGAGAAATCACCCCAACCCATATGCATACACGTGCGCAGTTTTTATATGCATCTACTGGAACTATTCAGGTTTTCACACCGAATAATGTGTGGATTGTGCCACCCATGTGTGCGTTATGGATTCCAGCACATGTAGAGCACAGTGTGATTTCACTGAGTCACGTGAAGTTAAATACGGCATTGGTTGAAGTAAATGCAGCCGCTCTAATGGGACAACATTGCTTTATTATTCGGGTGAGTAACCTGTTGCATGAACTTTTAATACGTTTAAATGAAATTGAACGAGAGGAAACTCCAAATACAGCAACCTCCCAAGAGCTTTCCCGTTCTTTACAAATTTTGATTTTTGAAGAAATACATCGGGCCAATTTATTGCCTATCCAGATACCGTGGCCGAAAGACAAAAGACTCTTAAAAATTTGCCAAGAGTTATTACATATACCTGACAGTTCAAAAGATTTAACAGATTGGGCTGATGATATTGGCACGAGTTCTAGAACTTTAATGCGTATGTTCCAGAAAGAAACCGGGCTATCTTATCGGGCATGGATACAACAAATGCATATTGCGCTTGCCTTGAGTAAAATCGCGAATGGTGAATCTATTTCTCAAATTTCAGAGTCACTGGGGTATACAAACCCCAGCGCGTTCAGTGCGATGTTTAAGCGACATCTAGGAAAAACACCTCAGCAATTTAGAAGTGCCGCGATGTCGCTATAAGTCTTTTTTTTTGCAGGTAGGTCATGCTTTTCGAGCAAATCATCGAAATCGTGATAAACATGAAGTTCTCTGTCTTTACCAGTTCTCGCATGATCTAGGCGCTGTTCTGGATCGACTAGAACAAGTGTATGTCCATCATCAATTAAACGATCTAAGCCTTCTAAAAACATACGTTTACCCACATCGTGGATAAGTGAAATCTGGGTTAAATCAATGACGATTGTGCTTTGATCAATTGTCTCGTCTTGTAAAATACGCAATAACATTTCAGCTTCAGTAAACTTCAACACACCACGCAGCACATACACACTCAATGATGCATCTTTTCCAGTGCGATAATGGCTTTGTACAATGGTTTGTGCAGAAGGTGTTCCTTCCATGAGGTGTAACCCCATGTCACGAGATAATCGCTCTAAAATATCGATTCCGCGAACACTATGACCATGCTCATCTAGTCGAGGTGAAAAAGCAGCAATACTAACTTGACCCGGCAGCACACCCAAGATACCGCCTGCTACACCACTTTTAGCAGGAATACCTACAGTTGAAAGCCAGTCACCCGCGGCATCATACATACCACAGCTCATCATGACACTAAGTACTTGTCTAACCACTGATCGATTTAGTAAGCGCTTTCCAGTTTTAGGGTCGACTCCACCATTGGCAAGTACACTGCCCATCCGTACCAAATCTTTAACTGTAACCATAATCGCGCATTGGCGAATGTAACCATTCACAATATCGACTGGGTCAGTTTCTAAAATCCCCACTGTTCGCAACATATAACCGATCGAAAGATTACGGTAGGCTGTTTTGACTTCCGAATCATAAACAGACTCATCAAAACTTAATTCGCGGCCTGCAAGCTCGCTCATAAAACGGCGTAGAATTTCTGCGCTGTGCAAACCATGTTTAACCTGAATCAAGGAATGTACAGTAATTGCGCCAGAGTTAATCATTGGATTTTTTGGTCGGCCATCTTTACCCAATGAAATTTCATTAAAGGCTTCCCCTGACGGCTCCACCCCTACTTTCGCGAGTACTGCATCAATGCCAAGTTGTTGCAAAACGTAGGCATATACAAAAGGTTTAGAAATCGATTGTATGGTGAACTCAACATCATCATCGCCGACCGTATAAATTTCCCCATCTACCGTAGACATTGCTAAAGCTAATCGATTTGGGTTTGCATTTGCCAACTCAGGAATATAATCGGCGAGATGACCGCTGTTATCGACGTCACAGGCTTCTATAACATTTGCCAAATAATCTGGGAGAGGGGTTTTCATGGTCAGTAACCTTAAATGAGGAGATTTACAACATCGCGCAAAATTTCAGCACAACCTGCTGATAATATTAAAATTATATCTTTTGTAATGATTTAAATATCACGCTATAAGTATTGTAATTCCTATAACTTCCCCATTTCAAGCTCATTATAGGTTTTTCAAAACTTTAAAGAGATGGTTAGCTTATTCTTTCTACAAACAAGATCCCATTTAAATGATCAATTTCATGTTGAACAATACGAGCAGGAAAACCATGAAAAACGCTTTCAATCGTCTCACCCTGAAGTGTTAAGTATTTCACCTTAACCATTTCTGCGCGTTCAACTTGTCCACGTTCGTCTGGCACACTTAAGCAGCCTTCTTCACCTAAACACACTTCGTTTGAGAACTCTAAAATTTCAGGATTTACCATAACCACAGCATCCATTTCAGGTGCATCCGGATAGCGTGGATTTGGTCGAGATGCCACAATAATGACGCGTTTAGAGATATACACTTGCGGTGCTGCAATCCCAACCCCATTACGTTCAAGCATTGTTGCATGCATAGCGTCAGCAAGCTGATAAAGCCAATTACTGTTTAGCTCATTTGCCGAAACAGGAGCTGCGATCAATTTCAAAATATCTTCACCGCGCTTCGCAACAGGTAAAACTACGCTCATCCTTTGAATCTCTCATTAAACTGGCTATGACAAGTTTTATTGTGTCGCTGAACAGGCCAAAAGAAAAGTCATTCCGACATCTGTTTTTGTTTCATCTAAAGCATTTTTTGTTTTAAAGCTTTTTTAGCTTACTAAGTAAAATCCACACATCCCTATAGAACAAATTTCCTCCATTTACTTTTATTTCACTTTTCCATTAATATCCTAACTTCAATTACAACAATTAAGTAAAAAATGGATCAGGAATTAACTTTGCAGGACGCGAACTACCTCACTAAAGAAGATAAACGAACCCTCGCCCTTTCTTCACTCGGTGGCGCTTTAGAGTTTTACGATTTTGTGATTTATGTATTTTACGCAAAAATCATTTCCGACCTCTTTTTTCCAAGTACGCTTAGTCCGTTTTGGGCCATGCTCAACACTTACGGCATTTTTGCAGCAGGTTACTTTTTCCGCCCTTTAGGTGGGGTTATCATGGCCCATTTTGGTGACTTGGTCGGGCGTAAGAAGCTCTTTTCACTTTCAATTTTGCTGATGGCACTGCCTACCCTATTTATCGGGATTTTGCCCACCTTTGAAAATATCGGATATTTGGCACCGCTACTTTTATTACTTATGCGTGTGGTGCAAGGGATTGCGATTGGGGGGGAAATTCCAGCTGCATGGACCTTTGTATCGGAACACGTCCCTGAAAGAAAAATCGGACTGGCAAATGGGTTACTCACAGCTGGGCTGTCTTTAGGAATTTTACTAGGTGCACTGATGTCTTTATGGATTTCACTGAATTTTAGTGAAGCACAAATCCATGACTGGGCTTGGCGTATACCTTTTATTACAGGTGGTATTTTTGGTCTAGTTGCACTTTATTTAAGAACGTATTTAAAAGAAACACCTGTATTTAAAGCCATGCAGGCACGTAAAGAAATTTCAAAAGAAATGCCTGTAAAACAAGTCTTAAAAACGCATAAAACAGCCGTTGCGATTGGCATGTTATTTACATGGTTTTTAACGGGCTGTGTGGTGGTAGTGATTTTAGCCATGCCAAATTTGTTGATTGGTTCATTTGGTTTTGATCGTGCACAGACTTTTGAAATGCAAAGTGCAGCCATTATCATGCAAATGGTCGGCTGTATTTTGGCAGGTTATTTTGCTGACCGTTTTGGTTGTGGCAAAGTCATGATGATCGGTGCGCTTGCTGTGGCACTTACAGCGGCAGTTTTTTATCACAGTTTAGGTCATGCCGCACATTCAACCATTTTTGGTTTATATATGTTGCTGGGTCTATGCTCAGGTACTGTCGGCATGGTGTCGAGCAGTATGGTTAAAATGTTCCCCGCGCCAGTTCGCTTCTCTGGCATTTCATTTTCTTATAATTTGTCTTATGCAATTGTTGGTGGTATGACCCTACCTTTAGTACATTGGCTCAGTCAATACAGTGATATTGGTGCGATGTATTATATTTTCACGCTAACAATTTTGGCCTTTATAACTGCCTTTATGTTTTGGAATAAGTTTGAAAAAAACAGGTATTAAAAATTTTCACTTATTAAATAAAAAACCACGCCGATTGCGTGGTTTTTTAATATTGCTTACTTTAGAAAGTAAACCCGATATTAAAGTTAATACGGTATAGCCACTTATCACTGTTAGGTGAAGTGGCAGAGGTATACCCTGTTGAGTTGGTCGAGCCACCAATAATATTGGAGTTTTTACCCCACGTATAATCTGCCCAAACCATAAACGGTGAAGCAATAAACATCATGCCTGTAGTGTTCATTTGCGAATCTGACCAATCATCACGTTTTTTATCGAGATAACTATAGTCATTATAAAACTTAATGGCTTTTAGCTTGCCCATATTGGTCACAGGTAAGGTATAAGCAAGGTTTAAACTGGCAATCGTACCCTCTGAAGCAATGAAATAGGCAGGTGTAAAGCCATTATTACCCATTAAAGTCATGTCATTATTTACACCATCTGGGTTTTTAGCATCATATTGATAGTGAATGACCGAACTTTGTAAATTAAAGCGATTGTAGTTGTTTTCGGTATGCAAACCGACTGCATAATACTTGCCGTCTTTATCAGTCACTTTGTTATGTAACTGTGCAATCGCGCCAGAAACACCAAACTCCTGTTTACCAAAATCGGTTTCTAACTTGCGAACAATGCGGGTATTGATCTGATTACGCTTTTCATTTTGATAGGCTTTTTGAGATGGAAATGCATTTCCTGCCAAATCATCATAAGTTGCACTCTCAGGTGAATAACGCAAGTTGGTCTCTAACATTTGCGGGTAGTAACCGAGTTTTACATCCCAATCTTTGTCGTGATAATTCCAGTTAAGTCCCGGCGCAATGTTATTTCCATACCCTAAAAAGAATGGAATGTGATAGGTCCAGCCATTTTGCGGATAGGGATAAATTGTAAAAGGTTTATAAACCAGACCTGCTTCAATGCTGTTATTGGCATTTAAGTTATAGCCAACGTATGCCTTTTCAATAGATGTTTTCTGCTGATCTTGAAATAGATAGCTGGCGTTGATGTAAGCATCATCAAACTTACCTTTTAAATCGACTCTGAAAATATCAAAATAGAGCTTACCGAAACCGCGGTTTGGGCCTTCCCAATCTTCATAGCGCTGATTTAACCGAACCACCCCACCTAACTTTAATGAGTCGGTGCCGTCATCACTTTTCCATTCAAGCAATGAGTCTTTTGCAAATGCATTGACGCTTACCCCCAGCGTAAGCTGCGCAATGAATGCCATGATCAATGAAGTCTTTTTCATCTCTACATCCTTGATTGAGTTCCAGCATCCTGCTGGAACTTTATTTGTTTTACCTGTAAAACTTCGTTTTTATTGTTTTTTAGACAAAAAAATTTATCTAAAAAAAGGATGGTTTAGCAGCTCCCATCGCATATGTACTAAACCATCCAAACTGGTTAATACAGTTTCTTTTGCGGTGGACCCGCGAAGTTTAATGGTCCAATCGAGTTCATATCGAGCTCAATCACGGTTGGCCCTTCAAAAGCAACAGCTTCTTGAATAACCGTTTTAAACTCTTCTGCACTACCGACTTTCCAGCTTTTCACACCCATTGATTCGCCAAGAAGTTTATAGTCTGGAGTATGCAGTTCATTGAAATACTGACGGCCACCAAAGTAGTTATTTTGAATGCCACGCATTACGCCATAACCACCGTCATTCATAATCATTAAGACCATATTGGTGTTTTCTTGCACCATAGTTGCAATTTCACCAATACCAAGCATTAAGCCGCCATCGCCGACTAAACCAATTACTTTTTTGTCAGGGTTAGCAATCGAAGCACCAATTGCTGTTGCAAGACCTAAACCAATTGCACCAGCGAGTGAGTGGATGTTTTGGTTTGGCGCTTGTACTGGGAATAAACGACTACCCCATGTACTACCCGACATAGTGATGTCACGTACAAAAATACCGTCTTGCGGTAAAGCTGCACGTAAGTGATCACAAATTAAAGCGTATTGGTCGATTTGCTTACGCAGCGCATCAATTGCAGCCTGTTTAGCCGCTACTACAGCAGCATCGTAATCGGCATCAACTTTTGAAGTTCCTTGAAGCTGCTCTAACACACGTGTTAAGACATCTTTGGCATCGCCACAAATGAAGTTACGAATTTTATAATTACGTTGCTGAGCCACTGGGTTGGCATCTACCTGAATAATGTTTTCAGGGAATTCAACCGAATAAGTTTTGGTTTCATTACTACGTAAACGAGAACCCACCACAACCATTAAGTCAGCATCTTTTAATAATTGCTCAACACCTGCCGAATTATGGAAAGCACCTAAACTACGTGGATGATCATCTGGCAACACCCCACGAGCATGAGTCGATGAAACAACCGGAATACCTAAATCTGCAATTGCTTTCACTTCTGCAACGCTATTTAAAGTTCCACCGCCAATCCAGAAAATCGGACGTTTTGCTTTTTTAATTTCGTTTACCAGAAGATCGATTTCAGCTTGCTCTGCCTGTGGCAACTCAAGTGCTTTCACTGGCCCAAGGTTAAGTGGCAAATCAATCTCTGCTGCTTGTACATCAATGGGTAGCTCAACACTTACTGGTCCCATTGGAACAGTGGTTGCGACACGAATAGCCTCACGAATCACGCCAACAGCATTGTCTGGACTGGTAATACGAAACGCCGCTTTGCTCGATGCTCGTAAGAATGTAAGTTGGTCTTTAGTTTCATGAATGAAGCTTGCATCACGGTCGAGATATTCACGCTCAACCTGACCAGTTAAATGCAATACAGGACTACCCGCATTCATTGCTTCAATCAGTGAACCCACCGCATTACCTGCCCCAGCACCCGTACTGGTCAGCGCTACACCTAAGCCTTTAAAACGTGAGTGTGCATCTGCCATGGTGACTGCACCCGCTTCACCACGCGCTGCGACAAAGCGCATTTTTTCACGGCGCCCTACTGCATCGGCAATAGGTAAATTGTGGATGGAAATAACACCATAAATACTATCAACTTGGTGCGCTTCTAATACTCTTGCGATTGCTTCGCCTACATTTACACGTTCAGTCATGTCTGTTCCTCAAAATTTGTTTTCAGTCCTTGAATTTATTAATCGCACCAAGGGTTAGGCTGTTCATTCAACCCCATATAAATACTCTTTTGTTGCATGTACGATAAAATGCCCAAACGGCCTTTTTCGCGCCCAATCCCACTGTCTTTAAAGCCACCAAACGGCGCACTAATCGAGAATTTTTTGTAGGTATTAATCCATACCGTTCCCACGTCTAAAGCACGTGCAATGCGCCAAGCTTTGCGATAGCTTTCAGTCCAAATACCTGCGGCAAGTCCAAAACAACTGTCATTGGCTTGGGCAATTAAATCTTGCTCATTGTCATATTTCATAACGACCAAAACAGGGCCAAAAATTTCTTCCTGACAGGTTTGAGCACTGTTATTTAAGCCCGTGATAATCGTTGGTAAGTAATAACTTCCTTTGGCATAGTCACCAGTGGTAAGTGCCTCACCACCAATCAGAACTTGACCACCTTCGCTTTTGGCAAGCTGTACATAGCGATCAACTGACTGCAAATGCTTGTCATTGACCAGTGGTCCTAAATGCACACCAGCTTGTTCTGGATGACCCACACGTAAGCCTTTAGTAATTTGAACCAAACGCGTTAAAAACTGATCGTAAAGACTGCTATGAATAAATAAGCGAGAACCTGCGATACACGCTTGGCCTGCCGAGCTAAAAATACCGTACGCGACACCTTTAGCTGCCAGTTCGACATCTGCATCCGGTAAAACGATGGTTGGTGACTTACCACCTAACTCAAGCGAAGTGGTAATGAGTTTATCTGCGGCAATGTGTGCCAAATGACGACCCGTGGTTGTTCCACCTGTAAAAGAAATTTTACGAACCAATGGGTGCTGAGCAATTGCATCACCAATCACAGAACCGCGCCCAACTAGCACGCTGAGTAAGCCTTTTGGTAAACCTGCTTCTTCAAAAATTTTGGCAAGCTCTAAAGCAATCAGTGAAGTTGCTTCTGCTGGTTTTAACACCACGGCATTTCCTGCTGCCAAAGCTGGAGCAAGCTTTTGAACTTCACTCGCAATTGGAGAGTTCCAAGGGGTAATGGCTGCCACAACGCCCACTGGTTCATGCACACTCATGGTCATAAAGTCTGGAGCACGCTGAGTGGTGAGCTCATCGTTCAATGTTTCACATGCCGCAGCAACATAACGTGCAGTTGCCGCCGCGCTCATCACCAAGCCACGAGTTTCGGTTAAAGGCTTACCATTATCACGTGTTTGTAATTTCGCTAACTCATCTACACGCGCTTCAATAATGTCTGCAACTTTGTAAAGAATACGTGCGCGCTCATGCGGCAAACTGTTTTTCCAGCTCGGTTCACGCCACGCCTGATCTGCTTTTTCAATTGCTTCATTTACATCTTCAAGCGTTGCTGTTGAAAGCTCAGCGTTTACCGACTGATCTGCCGGAAACAGGCTTTGAATGACTGCACCACGGCCTAATCGCCATTCACCCGCAATATAAATTTCCTTTGCCATGATCAAATCCTTCTTAAATCTGTATTGCTTCTACACTATTGCGACAAGCACGAATCACGCTAAGCGCAGCCAAAGTTGATGTTTTCGGGTTACTTGGCAACGGCACGCCCACCAGTTCAATGGTCATTTGTCCAAAACCACCTTCTGCCACAATGGTGTGTTTGTTTTTGTTGATAGTTGGATCAACAGTTAACTCAACCATGGTTTCATCCATTCCAAGCCCTGCAAGTGCAATGGTTGCTGCAACGTTGGCATTGGCCGGAAATTTCATGGCAGCTTCACGAGCAGTTCCTGTAAAAAAGACCGTAGGTTCTGAAACATGGTCTAAATCGACCAATTGTTCTGCATAACTGCCCTTCCAGCTTTTTGGACTTTTACAACCCTTGTAAGTGACCTTTTGCAAGCCACCTTCTTTAGCCGCCGAAATACCGTCAATACCGGCGATAGCCCCTGCAAGTAAATGCAGATGGGCATCATTTTTTTCGGCAGTTTGCTTAAGCTGCACCAGAAACTCGCTATCAGCCAAAGTACCCACCGAAATCAGACCAATGGTCCAGCCTTTCGCTAAAACTTTTTGAGCATGCTCTTTTACTGCTGCTTGACCTGCCACCTCAATGACATAGTCTGGCGTACCATCACATTGCTCAATATCTGAAATCACTTGAATGTCAGAAGAGACTTGTGACTGCACTTTTTCAATGCTGCGAGATGGCACTACAATCCACTTGAGTTGCAGATCTTGAGGCAAGTGGGCATACACTTCTGCTGCCATTGCGCCAAAACCAATCATCATCAACTTTTTCATGACAGCACCTAATATTTATAAATGTTTGTTAAAACCACCTGAGACATCTATTGCCGAACCTGTGGTGTAAGATGCCAATGGTGATGCCAAGAACACTAAAGCACGTGCAGGCTCTTCCGGGCGGCCTAAGCGCTGCATAGGAATGCCACGATTTTTTGCGATATTTCCGGTCCATTCTTCCCATGACAGATTTAAATCTGAACGGGTTTCATAACGGCGTTTCCACTGCGCAGATTCAACCATACCGAGTAAAATCGAGTTCACACGAACGCCATATTGAGTAAACTCATGCGCCAATGAATGGGTTAAATTCAACAGTGCAGCGCGTGCAGATGAAGTCGCAATCATGTGTGGTTCTGGTTGCAATGCCAGTAACGAGTTCACATTGGTAATTGAGGCATTTGCCGACTGTTTTAAGTCGTCTGAGCTGGGGTCATTACAACCATGATATGGCTGCTTGTGCTGCCCCTATTTTCAAACAATCAAATGGAAAAATGGTGGCTGTCCTTTCGGTAAGTTGCCCAATTACCACCTATGATGAAAAGACCTTTAAAGAAGATATTGCCGCTCTGGTCATCGCAACGGCAGATAAAATTTCAAAATTTATCTATTAAAAAAAGCGACGTTAAGTCGCTTTTTTTTGTGCTTTGATTTCATCAGTTAAAAATTACACTTAAAAGTTTCACCATTCATATCTTGAAAACTCAGTGTTGAATGATTTTCTTTAATATCAAACTTTAAGTATTGCTGTTTAAACTGTACTACTGCATAAAACTCTTCAGCCCCATCATCTAAACCTGTCACAGAGACTTGGGTCCCTTGGGGAAAGTCCTTGAGCCAAGCAACCTTATAGAAATCTGACACTGAATTAAAATCTATATATTTTGCAGGGTCAGCCATAATTTTTTGGGCCACCGCATCAAACTGTTGCTGTTTATATATGACTAAATTCAGGATCATGGCTATTCTTAAAGATTAATCATTAACAGTCATCAATAGAGTACGTATAGTAATGTAGTTTTCCATTACGGAAATGAAAGTGCAAGCCATCATTACTACCTTCCCAAGGAAATATAGAGTAAGTATGATTTTCAGATATAATTATTTGTTTACCAAAAAACTTTTTAAAATCATTCTCGGTAGTTAAATGATTAAATAATCGAGAACCATACTTTAGACCATTTTGCTGGCTTACATATACCTTATCTAAAGATCCCGTAGAGAGTATCACTCCATCTTCATATACCCATTGATCTGGAAAATAACCACCATTGCATTCATCAGCCTCACCTTTAATAACCTGCTTTGGCTTTTTCAAATTATTTAAACGAATATCAAAACTGTTCAATACTTTACCATGCCACAATGGTTTAATATTTACTTGCGCATAAGAGGTAGTTGCTACTAAAAAGCCAATACAAAATAAAAATATATGAGTTAAATTTTTCATAAAAATCCAGAAATTAATGATTTAAAAGTTTTGTGCCTTAGTCTTATTAATGATCAAACCTTTTTGTTTGTCTTTCATAATGATTAAAGGAGATCCAACTTTCTTAGTTTTGGTATTATCCAAATATTTTTTCTTCTGTAAATAAATCAGTTTGTCTTTAATAAAGGTATCTATGGAAGTTTCATCATTCGTATAATAAGAAATATCTTGTGTATAAATATTTGCCCAGTCAGCTACCCAAAAAATAATGAAATTTCCACCACGCTCCTGATAATTGTCTATAGCAAAGGTTTCAGAATCAATTTTATGTATGGTTTGGCCAGCTATTGCAGATATATCCCGACTTTGCGCTTTAAAATAATAGGTTTTATTTTTATCTAAATTGATAGCAAATACATTATAGCCTAGTGCATCAGCTATATCAGGCTTAAAGCAAGAATAGCTTTGTATTTTTATCTGTGCCGTCTGTATAACTAATTTATTATTTTCAGCAGCTTCATCTTTCTGACATGAATCCGGTAATTTACTAAGCTGCTTTAAAGGAACAGCGTTAATCTGAGCATTTGCATAACCAGAACAAAGAAATAAACAAAATAAAAGTTTTTTTAAAGTATGAGTCATCAAATAATTTCCAAACAGGATTATTGTTTTAATATTTTCTCATACATTAAATAGTTTTTTTCAACTCAATATGATTAACCTGCTTTCTTTTAACCTTTTCCCATTGATACCAACCATAAGCTGCCATTAATACAAAGGCTGCATATAAAGCAGAAGTTAAAAACAGATCTTTATAAATAAACATTCCCACATAAATAATGTCGACAAATACCCAAAGTATCCATGTCGCAATATGCTTTCGGCTGGTCCAGTAAGTGGCAAGCAAACTAAATGCCGCAAGCTGTGAGTCGAGCATCGGCACCGCTGCATCGGTAAAGTTTTTAAGTATCAGACCAAAGAGCAAGCCACCTACCGCGGCAATGATCATTTGAAAAATTGCCACCTTAGGAGCTATTGGTTCTATACGAATGTCATGATCTTGCTGCTTTCCTTTGAGCCAATAGTAAAAACCATAAAAATTTACAGCCATAAAAAAGAACTGCAAAATCGTTTCACCATAAAGCTTAAATTCGTAAAACAAATAAGCGTATAAAACAAAGGCGAAGAAATTAAACAGCCAGCACCACATATTACGGATTACCGTTAACCCGACACCAATGAGGCTAATTAAGACCGCGAAAATTTCTAGAGGTGACATAAGAGAAGCTGCTTATTGAGATCAATTTAACAGCGTATTATGAGAAAAATATAAGACTAAGCAAACTGCTAATTTAAATAAATCATGAAAATTGACATTATCTTAGGATCTGTCTTTTCGTATGAAATTGATTTACTTCAATACATAGACAAAAGAAATACTGATCAAGTCACTAACAATTTCTATTTGCTAGTTTTTAAATGATTGTTTAAAAGATAATGAGAGACAAATAAAAGAGCTTGAAAATATGTCAAATCAAGAAGGAAAAGTCAGCCGTGAAACTCGCGGACATATTTTTTTAATTGGCTTAGATCGCGCAGCAAAACGTAATGCCTTTGATAGTCACATGATTAAAGACTTATCCCTAGCGCTCACCGAATATGAAAATAATGACGCCCTGCGCTGTGCGATTGTTTTTGCTCACGGTGACCATTTTACAGCTGGCTTAGATTTGGTTGAGTTACAACCTAAGCTTGCTACAGGTGTTTTTGATTTTAGTGAAAATGAAATTAACCCGTGGGGCACAATAGGTCGAAAGCTGAGTAAACCTTTGATTGTGGCAGTACAGGGTTATTGCTATACCGCTGGCATAGAACTCTTTCTCAATGCAGATATTGCGATTGCAAGTGAAAATACTCAGTTTGCTCAAATGGAGGTTCAACGTGGCATCTTACCTTTTGGCGGAGCAACTGCACGTTTCACTCAAGCCGCGGGTTGGGCCAAAGCCATGCGCTATTTGCTTACAGGTGACTCTTTTGATGCCAAAGCAGCCTTGGATATGAACCTGATTACAGAAGTTTGCCTAGAAGGTACGGAGCTTAACCGTGCCATAGAACTCGCTGAACATATTGCTCAAGCAGCGCCCCTTGCCGTAAAAGCCATTCTTGCCTCTGCACGTGAAGCTATTAATGAAGGTTACGAGGTTGCTTTTCATCAATTGCAAAATCATCTACAACCTTTACTAACTACAGAAGATGTTCAAGAGGGTGTTTTTGCTATGCTACAAAAAAGACCACCAGTGTTTAGAGGCAAATAAAACCGATTCAAACACTACGCTTCGGGGTCTAAAATTTATGACTCACTAAGAGTAAATATGCAAAAAAAGAAAGCCCACATGATGTGGGCTTTCTTTTATTTATTAGATTTATTCAACTCTAATGATTTTACCAAATTCATCATGGTGAACGACCGTAATTTTTTGGCTACGGCCCTGTTCAATTTCTTGTTCTGGCAAATCAAAGTAACGTGCATAATCATCTGTCTGTTTCATGTTAAGTGCACTACCCCCAACACGGCGTTCAGGCAACACATGACTCCAGAGCAGCAAGCCAATTGCACAAGCAATCAGAGCTGTAATGCCATGTTCAATTCCTACACCAAAAGCACTAAACAAACGATGTACTAAATGAGTTTTTTGGAGCTCCGCCAATACCCAAATAAATACAAACGGACGCCATAACAACAACCAACCGCCCCACATCATGGCTGTGCTTGTTGTAGAAACATAGCGTTTGTGCCATGGTAGTTGACGACGTAAATCAATAATCAACGAATTTGTCTTCATTTCTCTTTACCTAACGAAGTGCTGCGGTTTTTCCCCAGACATCAATACAGCACGATCTTTAAAATCTCATGACTCTTGCATTTCATCTAACGAATGCCCCGATCCGGGCTCACCCAACGTGCTCGTTTCTCATCTCCACGTCGTAAGACCTTAGGAAATGCCACAATGGTTGCCGAAATGGTGATTAGCCAAAAGACCAATGGATACCAGATCATCCAGAAATAATTTTTTCCTAGATGCGGTTCATAGCGACTATCCATCCATTTGCTTAAAGCAAACTGAATTAGACAGGTTGCCCCCAATAAAATACCGCTACCATACGGTAAAAATGGGGAACTCACAACGGCTAAAGCAGGGATTGGTAAAATAAAATGTACCAACCACAATAAAGCCATTGCCAGCATTAAATATGACCATACTAAAGTTAAGCAAAGCTCAAACATTAGAGGCCATAAAAAATTCAATTTTGGTTTGGTAAACACATCAATGTTTTTAATTAAAACCTGTGCTCCACCCATTGCCCAACGTAAACGCTGTTTCCATAAACCATTTAAAGTTTCAGGCATCAAAATCCAAACCAAGGCATTCGGTTCAAAACGAATGTCCCAGCCTGCACGCTGCAACTTCCAAGTAATGTCGATGTCTTCAGTCAACATATTTGGTGACCAATAATCGACTTGATGAACAGCGCTTTTACGAAAAGCTGTAATTACACCAGACACTGTAAATAAACGACCAAATGTACGCTGTGCACGTTTAATCATTCCCACAATCGAAGAAAATTCACCGACTTGAATACGGCCTAACAAAGTTGAACGCGTACGTATACGTGGGTTTCCAGTTACAGCTGCAACCGTTGGGTTCTGAAGAAAATGACGAATCATCCATTTTGCTGCATGTGGGTCAAGCAAAGCATCGCCATCGATACCAATTAAAAATTCGGCATCGGTCATCAGGCTGCCCGCCTGTAGTCCCATCGCTTTTCCTTGGTTTTGTGCAAGGTGAACAACACGAAGTTTTTCGTATTGTTCAGCTAAACGATCGAGCACTTCACCCGTATTATCCGAACTGCCATCATTAATCGCAATGACTTCAAAATTTGGATAATCCAGTTTTAAAGCATGGCTAATGGTTTCCTCTGCATTATCACCTTCGTTAAAGCAAGGGATGAGTACAGCAACTTTCGGATAGCTTTCTAATGGAGCGGGTTGATCATAAGGTGGAGCCTTACGTTCCTTCCAATAGAAAATGATCGCACCAATCATCCATAGATATGACATAAACAATGGATAATAAAAAACGAATTTTAGGGCATGCGACCATATTGCAGCAAAGATTGTCATGTTTCAGCCTCGTCTATGGCACAAGACGAGATGACTTTTCAGCAAATGCTTTATGCATCACGTTCACGTCCGGATGATCTTTAATTGGGTCATCTGGATAGTATGCAACATGCATTGCACCTTGTTCATAGAGAGAATGAATCGTCGCAGCCATTTCAGTTGAAGGTACCTTTTCGTTATTACGCCAGTTTGTTGCCTGTAGCTCAAAAACTGTTTTCTTAATGCCATTTGGATATTTTTTCACGCGATCAACCATATCTTTATAGAATTGATCTGGATTTTTCACTTGCTCCATATAAGGCATCGCCATAATAGCAGTAAAATCATAACGGTTTAATGACTCTTCAAGTGACTGAGAGTACCAATTTTCCGCATATGGTTTTAAAGCCACTTGCGCATATAAATTACGTGCTGTTAACAGGAACGGTTCATATTGACGAACCTCATCAACAAGCTGCATCGCAAAATCATCTAAATATCTGGTTTTGTATGCAGTCCACTTTTGCAAATCTTCGTCATTTGCACGAATTTTTGCCAAGTCTGTTGGTAAGCCTTGTTTTGCATAAGCTTTTAAAGCATCTGGGCTTGCATCTTCATAATCAGACAGTGTCACATCGTCATGGAATAAAATTCCATTGAAAGACGATGACTTCGCTAAGTCTTGATATATTTCACGGATAGTTTGACGCGCTTCAGGTGAAAAAGGACTTAAACGAATGTATCCCATATTAAGGTGTCCACTCGTTTTATCCTGTTGGGTTACAACCAAATCTTTTGATACAGGATCAGTTTTTGGTAGTTCCCATGCCAATAATGGCATCCACGCATAAATACGGCTTACAGGAGTACGTGTTTGAATTTGCCATGCAACACGGTTAAATAAATCAGCACGCATAGGAATATGTCGATTTGGGAAGTATACCATATCGGCAGAACCATTCGCATCTGCATCAGAGAAAGCCTGCAAATAAACTGTATTTACGCCCATTGCATTAATACGGTCGAGTAAATTACCTAAATTACGCTCTTGCTGTTGCGGGTCTGGATCATAGATATAGTCGAGATCCACATGCATGATTTTTTGCGGACGGTTATTATCCGTTAAATTTAACTCACGGTTTTTAATCTCTTGAGCTAAATAATTCGTGCTCATTCCACCCTCTACCAAAATACGACTCATATTTTGTAGAGACTGTTTAGCGTGATCTGCTCCATCATCAAGTGTGATGGTAATTGGCATACCAAGCTTTTTAGCAATTTGAACAGTTTGCATATTATAGCGACCATATGGCCACACCATAATACGTGGTGAACGTATACCATGTTCTTTAAGTAACTGATTATTCTTTTTTAAATCGTTATAAATTCGGGCCTGATATTGGCTGTCGTTTTCATACGTTTTAGTTTTTACGTCATAAAAACGAGTCGTTGCCGCAGGTTCAGAGTTTCCTTGTGGGTTACCAGTAATACCACGGTGTAAATGATAGCTGTGGCTTGCAATTTCAACAAAACCGCTATCTTGCATTTCTTTAAGTTCAGGCCAGCTTAAGATTTTATCACGTGAAATTTCTTCGCCAGAAAAATCAACTTTCTGACTTGCTTTAGGCTCTAACCATGAACCAACAACAGCAAGTACTACCGGGATTTTTTTAGCTTTAATGACTGGATAGGCATTTTGATAAAAAGACTGATAACCATCGTCTACAGTTAATAAAACTGGCTTGGTCGGCAGTGCAGTTTTCCCCTGATGAGCACGAATCAACTGGTCTACAGTAATAAAATGGAAACCGTTTTTTTGCAGCCAATCAATATGCTCACTAAATTGTTTCGTGGTTACTGCATATTGAGGAATTAAGGCATTTTTAGTATCGGTAATTTCATGATAGCCAATAACAGTAAGTTCTGAAGCATCTATTTTAGGAGGCTTAGCTAATGTCATACCTGACAAGCCTGCTAAAGCCAAGCCAAGCGTTAGATTCAACAAAGGAGATGCAAAACGGGTAATCATGAAATAGCGTCTCAATAGCAATATAGATTATTTATGTGAAATTTAAACTTAAGAACTAAACCTTATGTCAATTTAGCTCTTAGGTTCAGACTGTCCCAAAGAACAGTTTTTCAGTTCACCTTTATAATCAAATAAACTGAAAATAATCTTAAATATTCAAAAAGCTAAAATATAAATAGTGAATGTATTTATATTTAAAGCTTATATATAAAATCAAACCCTAAAGAATTTGATATCACTCATCACGAGTTTTTACGTCAAATAATTCGATTTCAAAAATCAAATTTGAATTTGCCGGAATAACCTTACCCATTTTGCGTTCGCCATAAGCTAAATGCGCAGGAACAATAAGTTTACGTTTTCCGCCCACTTTCATTCCCATGATGCCTTGGTCCCAACCTTTAATCACACGGCCTGTACCAATGACACATTCGAAATAATTTCCGCGGTCAATTGAAGAGTCGAATTTAGTACCGTCTTCTAACCAACCTGTATAGTGCGTGGTAATTAAAGCACCTTTAACCGCTTCTTTACCTTCGCCTACTTTTAAATCGATAATTTCTAATTCAGTGATCATAACATTTCCGTTTCATTTAAATTCATAGCTCAGACTCAATCTTTAGTCTAGCAAGTGAAGTTGTAAAATTTGTTTCGCTTTCCAGTTTTACTGTAATTGTGTCCACACCACATTTGCTTGGCCCTTTTCACCAAGCAAAGTCCACTCTGTGTCCATAACATTTAACTGTAACTGCATAGTGCGTTCACAAAGCTGTTCTAACTCTGCTGTACTTTCAGGCGCAATTTGCCATACCTGAACATTACTCAAAGTTTTAATTTTACTGTTTTTCTTCCACCAGTCTTCAACTTGTGAACCATAAGCAACAATTGCCACAGTTTTACAACGGGCACTGGCTTTTTTCACTTTATCTTCAGAAGGTAAACCGACTTCAATCCAGGTTTCTAACTGTCCTGTTAAGTCTTTTTGCCAAAGTGCAGGCTCATCAGTTTCAAAAAGGTCTTTGGTAAATTCAAGGCTATCACTGGCAAAACGTGCAAATGCCATAACACGAACCATTAATCGTTCTAAAGTTTCTGAAGGATGTAAGGCAAGCGTCAATTGATAATCGCCATAAATATGGTCATCCATATTGGCAATGTTCAGATCCGCTTTATAAATTGTTGCTTTAAGCGCCATAGTTGATATGTCCAAAAATTTGGCGCTAAGAATACTCGATTTTAGTTAAAAAATTATAGAAAAAACGCAGTAACTCAAAACTTCTTTCACTCTAAATTTGCATCTTATTCCAAAACATCTAAGCACTTTCAAAGTTGGCGGGCTTTTTGCTTGAGAGGGTTGTATTCCTCTCTTTTTGATTTGATGACTTATGTGGCAAAAACTTAAACGTAGTTTATTCCTACAAGTTCTCTGCGCTCTCTTCCTCGGTATTGCAGTAGGTCTTGGTTTTCATGATTTCTCCCTAGCTTTAAAACCTCTTGGTGATGGTTTTATTTCGCTCATTAAAATGTTGATTGCTCCAATTGTGTTTTGTGTGGTGGTACTGGGAATCTATGGTGCAAACGACATAAAAAAAATGGGCAAAGTCGGTGCAAAAACGATTCTTTATTTTGAAGTAGTCACCAGTATTGCTTTAATTTTGGGAATTATTGTTGCTTATGTCTTTAAACCGGGCGTCGGTATGAATATCGATATTCATCATTTAGATGCTAAAGATTTAAGTACCTATACTGACCGTGCTCATGACATGCATACAGGTTCGGACTTTTTACTTAATATTATTCCAAAAACATTTACGGCTGCTTTTGCCAACGGCGATATTTTACAGATTTTACTCATCGCGATTTTATTTGGTGTCTCGCTACTTTTAATTCCTAAACATTTAGCCGAGCTGGTACGTCAGGCACTTGAAGCTTTCTCTGAAGTCTTCTTTAAAATTATGGGACTGATTATCCGTTTAGCTCCAATTGGTGTATTCGGTTCAGTCGCATATACCACTGCAAAATTCGGATCAGACTCACTTCTACAACTCGGTTATTTAGTTTTACTCTTTTATGCAACCTGCATTCTATTTGTTGTGATTGTTCTAGGTTCAATTCTAAAACTTACAGGCCTCAACATTTTTAAGTTTGTGGGCTACTTTAAAGATGAGCTCGCGATTGTTTTAGGTACTGCCTCTTCCGACTCGGTTCTTCCTCAAGTCATGAAAAAGCTTAAAAACTTAGGAATTAAAGATTCAACAGTCGGTCTGGTTATTCCTACCGGTTATTCTTTTAATTTAGACGGCTTTTCAATTTATTTAACATTAGGGGTGATTTTTATTGCACAGGCCTGCAATATCGATCTCTCTATACAT
This sequence comes from Acinetobacter sp. 1424608, assembly GCF_000588255.1. Taxonomy (NCBI): domain Bacteria; kingdom Pseudomonadati; phylum Pseudomonadota; class Gammaproteobacteria; order Moraxellales; family Moraxellaceae; genus Acinetobacter; species Acinetobacter sp. 1424608. Next base: position 191,547 of record NZ_JFXL01000005.1, on the reverse strand, counting down.
GACTTGTTGGCTATTTTACTGGTTTCGCTCATTACCTCTAAAGGCGCGCACGGTATTCCGGGGTCTGCCTTAGTGATTCTTGCGGCGACACTTTCCGTCATTCCAAGCTTACCTGCAATTGGTTTAGTGCTTTTATTGTCTGTAGATTGGTTTATCGGGATTATTCGTGCCTGCACCAATTTAATTGGTAACTGTGTTGCGACCGTAGTCATTGCACATTGGGAAAAAGACATTGACCATGCTCAAGCTAAAGCTGTACTCAACATCAAAAAATAGATGAATATTTTTGAGAACATTGAGCTATCTTTTCAATGTTCTCTATTCATCAATTCTGCAACCTAATAATTCAGTTTCAAATGCCAGCCAGTCATGTTCATGCTGGCTAATGATTTCAATACGGTTATCAATCCCCTCTTCACCAGACTTATAGTTAAACTGCTCAGGGTTAAAGTTAAAGGTCTTCCATCCCTGATCTGTATTAAAAATTCCCTTAATACGTAGCCAGTCTTGCTGTGCACACAACACATCAAGCAGAGCATAGAACTCAAATTTCCAACGTTTAGGTAATTTCCAACCCGCGACCATATAACCCTGCGCCGACTCAACATAATGATAAGGCAGTTGGTGAATTTCTTTTGCAACTTCGGCTTCGGTCATTTGCTTTTGCAGCTTGAGTAAAGGTTGTATAGAGCGTTCAGTTAAACGAGCAGCGACATCAATTTCTACTAGTTCAAGTTGACCATGCTCGGTCTTTAGCCATTGCTGCTGATAAGGCTGGTATTCTTCTTTAAGCTCAACCAGTGCCTGTTCATCTTCAAAAGTCATGGTGTCAGCATGAGAGACCACTACAATTTGTGCAGCCTTTAACTGATCTTCATACAGATTTTGTTTAACCCAATTGGTGTCATGCAAACGGCTACCATCGACAACTGTAACCAATGCACGCATAGCCAAGCTGTTTTGCCAATGCGGTTCGGTTAACTGATCAAATAATTGCGAAGGGTGCCCAAGCCCAGTAGGTTCAATAAAAAGTCGGTCTGGCTTTTGTTCACTTAACAAGCGAGCCAAAGCAATATGCATTGGGAGTTGACTACTACAGCATAAACAGCCGCCCAATAATTCCTTTACTGCATAGCCCTGATCTTGTGGTAAGAGCTGTTGATCTACTCCAATTTGCCCAAACTCATTCATTAAAACCGCCCACACTTCATTTTTGGGTTTCTGACTTAACAAATGCTGCAATAACGTCGTTTTCCCTGCCCCTAAAAACCCTGAAATAATATGGGTAGGAACAGTTTTTTGGGCAAAAATTTTCACAGGTGGCTCAAATCAACAAGGTTTAAAAACTAAAAAAGGTATATCACTGTTTAACTACTATGAAAATGTTTTTTCATTTTGAAGCTATAGTTTTCAATTATCCGGCTAAAACAACCTTTATGTGACATAAATCTCATCAATTATTTAAATTAACTTTAGATAAAAAAGAATTAAACGGAATATTCTATTTATAGGCATTCATAATTCATGCCAGAGTGTTTTGTTTACGTAAACAATTTGGCTTTTTTTTACTCAACAAGAAATATTCTTTCACATTTTTAGCGTTCAACTAGCGCTTTAATTTTACAGTAGACGCACATAAATGGCCCGTATATTTCATATTGTTAAGATAGGCGTAATAGATTGTTAAGTTAATTGATGTAATCCAAAGCTCGGCTTAGCATGTGTCCTAGCTTAGTCATTCAGCCATACATGTTTTATCTCCGTTAGGTTGAACGATTAGGTTTGATTTATTTTTTAATGAATTTAAGGATGCCATAAAATGAAATTAGCTAAAACTTTACTCGCTACTACCCTAGCTTTAACTGCTGCTTCAACTTTTGCTGCTTCTAAACATGATAAAGTTCATGCTCCAGCAGAAGATAAAGTTGTAGTTTCAACTCAAGAACAAGCAAACACTGCAAATGCTGCATCTGAAGCGGTAGGTTCTGCTTCTGAAGCTGCTCCTGCTGCTCAATAATCTTCTCTGTACTCTCCTCCAAGCTCAGAGATAATTTTGCTGAAACGAAATAGGAAGTTGAATTTCAGTGAATAAAAAAAAGATCGAACCATGCTGCGGTTCGATCTTTTTTATTTTAGTCGTTTTTCTTTTTAAGAAGTTTTCTTATACATACTACAAGAAGGATTATGATTTTCTTGTAGGCGTAATACCTTGCGGTGTTCTGCCGCTTCAAATCGACAGCGTTTCCACTCTGTATCGAGTTTTAATTGAGGCACTTCACGAGGTTTACCATTCTCATCAACCGAAACCATCGTGAAATAACAGCTATTGGTGTGGCGCACGGTACGCTTTTGAATATTCTGTGCTTCTACACGAATACCCACTTCCATTGAAGTACGACCCACATGGTTGACACTCGCTAAAAATGTAACCAGTTCGCCCACATAAATCGGTTCTTTAAAATTCACTTTATCTACAGACAACGTTACGACGTAGCTGCCTGAATAACGACTTGCACAAGCATAGGCCACTTGGTCTAGCAGCTTTAGAATTGTTCCACCATGAACATTACCTGAAAAATTTGCCATGTCCGGTGTCATTAAAACTGACATGGTTAATTCTGACTGATCATCAGTTACGGTTGTCATTTCATCTAATGTAGGCATGACTCAACTCTGTCTCAAACAAGCTCAGAAAACATTATGGTTGATAATTCACAAAAAAAACATGCTTAAATCCACAACATAGCATCGTATTTTTTAATATTGTTAATTCTTTTTTTGAACGAATATTTTTTAAACTATTATTTTTAATTATTTTTTAGTTTTTCTTAAATAAAAATTTGAGAAGCAGCCAAAAGTAATCAAAAGATGCTATGCCATTTTGTTCCATTTTAAATGACATAGCATCGTTTTATATGAGCCTGACTATACTTTATGGATCAGTCCGGTAATACCATTAATAATCATATCAACAGCAATCGTACCGATTAATAAAGCAGATAAACGCCCGACTATATCAAAATAGCGATCGATGTATTTTGCATGTTTGTAGCGTAAATGATCATGTGAAAATTTCATCAAAATCAAAATACTGCATGTTAAAAACATGGTAAATCCGATCACAAGTGCCGCAGCACCAATCGACATTTCAATACCTGTCACCACAGCCGCACTAATGGTACCCGGCCCAATCATAAAAGGCATCGCGATGGTTCCAGCTAAATGCTCAGGAGCACCGCGCATTTCACCAATGGTGTCGGCCCCCTGAAACACGTAGCGATAGCCAATCACCAAAAAGATAAGGCCACCAAAAATCTGGAAAGCCTCAAAGCGTACATTCAGGTATTTACTAAAGATTGCTTCACCGCCCCATGCAAATAACATAAAGACGATATAAGCAATCAAGCTCCCCTGAATTAAGGCTTTGTTAAATACCTTGGTTTCTGAATGGCGGATCAGGCCAATCATATAAATGCTCATTAAAAAAGGATTGAGCAAAGAGAAAAATAAAGCAAAAGAATGCAGATATGGTGAAACCATGCATATTCCCCTTAAGCTTGCGGATCTGGGAATAATGGACGGTTCCCAGGGCTAATACGATTAATATGCAAGAACGTCATATGTCGTTCATACTTATCTAAAATGTCATTAATAACCTGTTCTTTACTGTAACCCACAAGGTCGTTGTCTTGAGAACCTTCATAAAGATAAGTTTCGAGACGGTAATAGAACTGTTTGCCTCGTTTTACACGCTGACTAAAGTTAGGCGCGCTATAACGGACTGGCCAAATCTGATACACGAAGTTTTGCTCTTCTTCCAAATGAATGGTGATATCGAGGTGATATAGCGCCTCTTCATCTTCAAGTGGGGTTTGCTGCACATCTACGTTCATACCTTGCTTAATGAGTTCGTCAGCTACGGCCTGAACAGCAGGTTTGCAAACGGTATCGAGCATACGTCTGGTTTCAGAGGTTCCTGGATGATGCATAACCCGAGTCAAACGTTGTTTCCAATTGAGGATATCGACATTACCCACCACAGGTGCTGCGTTCATACTTCGGCTTGCATGCCTGTAGTCTTCAAGTCTGAGCGATTTATAAAGCCCCGCCATCACAAGGAACATCACGAAACTAAACGGCAGTCCCATAATGATGGTTGCATTTTGCAAAGCGGTAATCCCGTTGGTCATCAGCATAGCGAGCGTTAATAAGCCAATGGCAATTGCCCAAAACACGCTTAACCAACGCGGCGCATCATTATCAATATGGGTAAGCTTGGTCGTGAAGTTACCTAAAACAAGTGCCCCCGAATCGGCAGAAGTCACATAGAATAAAAGGCCTGTTACTGTTGCGACTGAAGCAATGAAAGTAAAGCCCGGATACTGCGCTAACAGGTCATAAAAACCATGTGCCGGATTGGATAATACCGTTGCAGCTAAAGTCTGGTTGCCTTCAAAAATCACGCTGTGCAATGCGCTATTACCAAAAATGGATAACCACGTTAAGGTAAATAACAGAGGAATAATTAAAGTCCCGCACACGAACTCACGAATGGTACGGCCTCTAGAAATGCGGGCCAAAAACAGCCCTACAAATGGCGACCAAGCAATCCACCATGCCCAGAAGAACAAAGTCCAACTGCTCATCCAATCTTTAGGTTGCTCAAAAGCAAAACTTTGAAGGGCTAAGGTTGGGAAGCGAGTTAAATAATCACCAATATTTTGTACCAGCGCATTGAGTAAAAACTCGGTATTGCCCAAGAACAAAATAAACAGTAAAAGACCAATCGATACATAAATATTGATTTCAGATAAAATCCGAAGGCCTTTATTCACCCCGGATGTCACTGAAATAATACTAATACCGACCGCAATGGCAATCAGTGCAAACTGCATCCAGATATTCTCTGGCAGTCCTAATAAAACATGTAAACCATAATTCAGCTGTACCACGCCAATCCCACAGGTGGTCGCAATACCAAAAATTGTCCCGATGACGGCGGCAGTATCTACACTATGGCCAATTGCCCCATTAATTCTGTTCCCAAAAATTGGGTAAAGTGCAGAACGAATGGTAAGCGGTAAGTTATAGCGATAACTGAAATAACCAAGTGCCATACCAATCAAGGCATACATACACCATCCGGTCAAACCATAGTGAAACAGCGTCCACACCATACTTTGGCGTGCCGCTTCATAGGTCTGGCCTACACCAACAGGTGGCTGCATATAATGAGATAATGGCTCGGCCACCGAGAAGAACATTAAATCAATACCAATACCTGCCGAAAACAGCATGGCAGACCAACTCAGTAAACTAAACTCAGGCTTTGAGTGTTTAGGGCCAAGTTTAATCTCACCATACCGTGAGCAGGCAATGAAAATGACAAACACCATATACAGCGTAGCAGCCAGTAAATAGTACCAGCCAAAGGTTGACGTTACCCACGCAAGAACGGTGTTAATGGTTCGATTTGCGAAATCGTTAAATAAAAAAGTAACGAGAGAAAAGATTAAAATGATTAGAGCTGAAATATAAAAAACCACACGGTTAAGCGGGTCTTTTTTAGATTTAGATAATGTTAAATCATCAACTGCTCTTGGATTATCTGTTGCCATACAATCCTCAAGGAATAGAAGAAAAATAAAATATTCAATTTAGTCTTTTCACTATTTAACAATAATGAAAAGACTGTTTTGAACGCAAAAAATATAAATAAATGTGATGAACCAAGGTTATAAAACCTCGGTCACTTTGTTCTGGTCACAATTCGATGGAATAGAAATGTCTTTTGAAATAGCTAACTGCTTTTTCGCAACATTCGGGTCAAAATCATCTTGCTTCAGGGCTTTGGCTAGGCCAAACATATAAAGCAAAATAATCACAGAAAATGGTAAACCACATAACACCACTGCACTTTGCATGGAGTTAAAACTACCTGCTAATAATAAGCCGATACTTACAATGGTAATGACCACAGACCAAAAGATGCGTAACCAGATCGGTGAATCACTATCACTGGTGCCCCCTTTCGAGGACAAATTGGCGATCATTAGTGTACCAGACCCAACCGGTATCAAAAATAAAACGAAACAAATTACAACAACAATCCCGGCAATATACGGATTAAACGGGAGATATTCGAGTAATTTGAATAATGACAACGCAGGGTCACTTAAAACCATATCACCTAAAACTTTCTGTTTCTGGTTAAGAATAAAATGAATTGCAGTATTTCCAAAAATCGAGATCCAAGCCAAGGTAAAACCTAGTGGAATGAGGCATACACCCAAAACCACTTCTCGAATAGTTCGGCCTTTAGAAATTCGGGCAATAAACATTCCTACAAAAGGTGCCCAAGCAATCCACCATGCCCAATAAAACACAGTCCATGAACCCAACCAGCCACTGGCTTTTTGATTGTATAAATACATATCAAAACTTTTACCCATAAAATTATTAAGGTAATCGCCCGTATTTTGTACAAGACCATTTAACAAATGGTTAGTCGGTCCGGTTAAAAATACAAATAAAAGTAAAGCATAGAGCAAACGTAAATTAATACGCGATAACCATGCTAAGCCTTTTTCAATCCCGATCACTGTAGTGACTGTCGCCACAAACATCATGATTAAAACTGCAGTGATTAAAGTTGCAGAGCTATGCGGTATTTCAGGAATTAAATAACAAATACCTGAAACTAACACCAAAGCACCAATACCTAAGTTGGTCACCAATGAAATGACAGTTGCTAAAATACCAAAGCCATCAACAAAATCGCCAACTAGACCATGTACTCGCTCTCCAAAAATTGGATAGAGCGCCGAGCGTAGTGCGAGGGGTAAATCTTGTCTAAAGGCAAAATAACCTAATGTCACACCTAGCAAGGCATAAAGTACCCAGCCATGAATCCCCCAGTGCAAAAAGCTATAGGTCATAGCATTACGGGCGGCCTGAACAGTACCTGCCTCACCTTCTGGTGGTCTTAGAAAATGGTCAACAGGTTCAGCAACACCATAATAAAGTAGCGCGATACCAATACCTGCTGAAAACAACATAGAGGTCCAAGCCAAATAGCCAAACTCAGGTTTGTCGTGGTCTTTTCCTAAAGGAATTTGCCCTACTTTTGAGAAGGCAAGCCAAGCCACAAAGCCTAAACACAGCACAATGACCAACATGTAATACCACCCAAAAAAGTGGTTTACCTGCTCTTGCACATAGGTCAGCCAAAACTGACTTTTTTCTGGAAACAGTACAAATAATAGGCCAAAAATGCCGATACTGACTGCCGAACTCCAAAATACAAAACGATTTAACCGAATATGGTCTGAAGAATATCCATCACTTTTCAACACCATCTTATTGCTCCTTGCAATCGGTGTATTTTTTCCAAAATAACGTGATAAGTACCGGACTTATGCGCATCATCCTATCCGTAAGAACTTCTGATTCTACCTCTTCTTCCCCGAAGTCAGATTCAAAAATTCATTGATTTTTACACATCATACTTGTTATTGATTGAACGTTCAATCAATAACAAGTATGATAAAAAAGTGCTATGATGCTCTGCAAGTTAACATGCTGAATTTAAAGCACCCCTAAAAGTGCTGATGTGGAAAATCATGACAAAACGCAGAGTAAAACCAGAGCATGTGCGCCGTGAAGAGATTATGAACGCTGCACTCGACGTAATTTATGAAGTGGGGTTATCCAATACCACCATTGCACAAATTGCAAAAAAAGCCGAGTTGTCGACCGGTATTGTCAGCCATTACTTTGGCGACAAACAAGGGTTAATAAATACCTGTATGCAAGAAATGCTCAATGTGTTGCGTCGGAAAACCGAACAGTACAGAGCAGAAGCAGATTCGCATCCGGAAAGCCAGATTAAGGCAATTATTGACTCTAACTTTGACATTAGTCAGGTAAATGAAAAAGCAATGCGGGTCTGGTTAGACTTTTGGTCTGCAAGTATGCATGTACCGGACCTGAGCCGTTTGCAAAAGATTAATGATCAACGCCTGTATTCCAACTTGAAGTTTTATTTTCTCAAGTTAATGGATGAACAACAGGCCAGTGTTGCCGCAAGAGGTCTGGCAGCATTGATTGATGGATTATGGCTACGTGGCAGTTTAAGCCGTCACAACGAATTTGACAGCGAACTGGCCCGTTCCATTGCTTACGATTATGTAAAAACGCAATTGCAATTTGCGAACAAGCCTTTGCAGGAGAGACAAAATGAGTGATGTACAAGTTTATCAACTGTATATCCATGGACGCTACGTTGAAGCAACCAGTGGTAAAACATTTAATAGTATTAACCCTGCCAACGGCGAAATTATCGCGACTCTTCAACAGGCATCTGAACAAGATATTGAAGCTGCTGTAAAAAGTGCCCAACAAGGACAAAAAATCTGGGCAGCCATGACCGCTATGGAGCGTTCACGTATTTTACGTCGCGCTGTCGATATTCTCCGTGAACGTAATGATGAGCTTGCCCGTCTTGAAACACTCGACACCGGTAAAGCCTACAGCGAAACATCTACAGTCGATATTGTGACTGGCGCAGATGTACTCGAATACTACGCAGGACTTGCAACAGCTATTCAAGGCGAACAAGTTCCGCTTCGCGAATCAAGTTTCTTTTATACACGCCGTGAACCTTTAGGCGTGGTTGCAGGTATTGGTGCCTGGAACTATCCAATTCAAATTGCTTTATGGAAATCTGCCCCTGCCCTTGCTGCGGGTAATGCCATGATTTTCAAACCAAGTGAAACCACTCCACTCACTGTATTTAAACTTGCAGAAATCTATACAGAAGCTGGCTTACCAGACGGCGTATTTAACGTGGTGCAAGGTGCTGGTCGTGAAATTGGTCAATGGCTCACTGAACATCCTGTGATTGAAAAAATCTCATTTACTGGTGGTGTGGAAACTGGCAAAAAAGTCATGGCAAGTGCTGCTGGCTCTACGCTAAAAGAAGTGACCATGGAACTCGGTGGTAAATCTCCACTGATTATTTGTGAAGATGCCGACCTGAACCGTGCAGCAGATATTGCAGTCATGGCGAACTTCTTTAGCTCAGGTCAGGTATGTACCAACGGTACTCGTGTATTTGTTCCAAAATCACTTCTAGCCGACTTTGAAAAAGCGGTTGTAGAGCGTGTAAAACGTATTCGCATTGGCGACCCAATGGCTGAAGATACGAACTTCGGTCCACTCACTAGCTTCCCTCACATGGAAAAAGTGTTGTCTTTCATTGAGTCAGGCAAACAACAAGGCGCTAAAGTATTAATTGGTGGTGGTCGTGCGACAGAAGGCAAACTTGCCAACGGCGCTTATGTACTACCGACAGTATTTAGCGACTGCACCGACCAAATGGCGATTGTTCAAGAAGAAATTTTTGGACCTGTCATGAGCATCTTAAGCTATGAAACCGAAGAAGAAGTAATCCGTCGTGCTAACGACACCACCTTTGGTCTAGCTGCCGGTGTGGTCACTCAAGATATTAGCCGCGCTCATCGCATTATTCACCAAATTGAAGCTGGTATTTGCTGGATTAACACTTGGGGTGAATCACCTGCCGAAATGCCAGTCGGTGGCTACAAGCAATCTGGTGTGGGCCGCGAAAATGGCTTAACCACGCTTGGGCACTATACCCGTATCAAATCTATTCAAGTTGAACTTGGCGATTATCAAAGCATTTTTTAATGCCGCAATCGCTCTAAAACCTTCAACCTAAAACACATATGCCGAGCAGTCTTTATAGATTGCTCAGGCAAACTGCTAGTAAAAAAAGGATAGTTATGAATATTAAAGAATATGATTACATTATTATTGGCGCAGGATCTGCCGGAAATGTACTTGCTGCGCGTCTGACTGAAGACAAAGATACCACCGTTTTACTCTTAGAAGCGGGTGGCCCAGATTATCGCTTGGATTTTCGTACACAAATGCCGGCAGCTTTGGCCTACCCTCTTCAAGGCCGTCGCTATAACTGGGCTTATTTAACTGATCCTGAACCACACATGAACAACCGTCGTATGGAGTGTGGTCGTGGTAAAGGTTTAGGTGGCTCATCTTTAATTAATGGTATGTGCTATATCCGCGGTAACGCAATGGATTTAGAACAATGGGCAACTCATAAAGGCCTTGAAAACTGGTCTTATGCCGACTGTTTGCCTTACTACAAAAAAGCCGAAACTCGTGACATTGGTGAAAATGACTACCATGGTGGCAATGGCCCTGTGTCGGTTGCTACGCCTAAAAATGGCAACAATGTCTTGTTCCATGCCATGGTTGAAGCTGGTGTACAGGCGGGGTACCCACGTACTGACGACTTAAATGGTTACCAGCAAGAAGGCTTTGGTCCAATGGACCGTACAGTTACCCCAAAAGGCCGTCGTTCAAGTACCGCACGTGGTTATTTGGATATGGCAAAAGGTCGTCCAAACCTGACTATTTTAACTCATGCGACGACCAACAAAATCTTGTTTAATCAAAAGCAAGCGATTGGTGTTGAATACATTATTGGTGCTGATCAAAACAACTTGCAACGCGCCTTGGTTAAACGCGAAGTATTACTTTGTGCAGGCGCAATTGCGTCACCGCAAATTTTACAGCGTTCAGGTGTAGGTCAAAGCACCTTCTTAAAATCAATGGATATTGATGTGGTTCATGATTTGCCGGGCGTGGGTGAAAACTTGCAAGATCACTTGGAAATGTACTTACAGTATAAATGTAAGCAACCCGTTTCTTTATACCCTGCCTTGAAATGGTATAACCAACCTGCCATTGGTGCCGAGTGGTTATTTAACGGTACAGGTATTGGCGCAAGTAACCAGTTTGAAGCGGGTGGATTTATCCGTAGTTCGGATGAGTTTAAGTGGCCAAACATTCAGTACCATTTCTTACCAGTAGCTATTAACTACAACGGTAGTAATGCAGTAAAAGAACACGGCTTCCAAGCCCACGTGGGTTCAATGCGTTCGCCTTCACGCGGTCGTATCAAACTTAAATCGAAAGATCCGTTTGCGCACCCAAGTATCTTGTTTAACTACATGTCGACTGAACAAGACTGGCGTGAGTTCCGTGATGCAATTCGTATTACACGTGAAATCATGCAGCAACCTGCGCTTGACCCATATCGTGGTGATGAAATTAGCCCGGGCAAACATTTGCAAACCGATGCAGAGCTTGATGACTTTGTCCGTAACCATGCAGAAACGGCTTATCACCCGTCTTGTAGCTGTAAGATGGGCGAAGACGAAATGGCTGTTGTAGATGGTCAAGGCCGTGTACACGGTATGAATGGTTTACGTGTGGTCGATGCCTCAATTATGCCGCTCATTATTACCGGTAACTTAAATGCAACCACTATTATGATTGCCGAGAAAATTGCAGACCAAATTCGTGGGCGTGAAGCGTTGCCACGTTCAACTGCACCGTTCTATGTCGCGTCATAAAACCGTTAAGGGCATATTTCTTATACAGAGATATGCCCTTAATTTAATAGGTACTGCACAAGCATTAATAAGAACTATGTATGACAAAAAATAAGCGGCTATAAGCTAAACATTTACATAAATATCGCATGAAATAAAAATTAATCTATTTTTATAGGCAAATTATCCTCAAATGATTCAAGTTTAACCAAAATTATTTTAATCATTAATTTTCAAATATTTACACCAAAATAAAAGCTAAAAATAATCTTATAAAAGCTTAATTTGATCAAATATAAATCATATTTATGATTTTGATGAACCCCATTTATTATAAAAATTGTCTTGTCAATGCAAAATTAGTCTAAAATATAGAGTGTTTGCGATAATCCCAAGTAATTTTTCTTTTTTTAAAGTTCTCTGTTTTGGAGAATTTTACTTTCGCATTTATATCCATTTTGTCTGGATACGCTGTCTAGGTTTCCTCACACCTTAAGTGACTCAAATAACTTATTTTAAGGTCCCCCTTACATGAAAAAGTTTTTGAAATACCTTCTGGTATTAATCATTCTTATTTTAATTGCAGGAATTGTTTTCTTGTTTAGACCAATTGCGTCAAAACAAGTACAAACTGCAAAAGATGAGCCAGTTGTTGATGCTGTTCTTGTTGGCGGCGGCATCATGAGTGCCACTCTTGGTACTTATTTCACTGAGCTTGAACCGAATTGGCAAATTCGTATGTATGAACGTCTTGACCAAGTTGCTCAAGAAAGTTCAAACGGCTTTAACAATGCCGGAACAGGCCACTCTGGCTTTATGGAAATGAACTATACCGAAGAAAAAAACGGTAAGATGGAAATTGTCAAAGCTGAAAAAGTTGCTTCTCAATTTGAAGTCGCTAAACAGTTCTGGTCATATCAGGTAAAACAAGGCGTTTTAGCTGAACCAAAATCATTCATTAACCCTGTTCCACACATTGCTTTCGTTTGGGGCGATAACGTTCAGTTCTTAGAAAAACGTTATGCTGCCATGATTCAAAGCCCGTTGTTCAAAGGTATGAAATTTACTGAAGACCCAGCTGTGATTAAGCAATGGGCACCTTTGGTGATGAACGATCGTGATCCAACTCAAAAAGTTGCAGCGACTCGTATGGAAGTTGGTTCAGACGTAAACTACGGTTCAATCACGAATCAGTTAGTGAAACACTTAAACCAAAACCCAAATTTCAAATTACAGACTTCAACTGAAGTGACTGGCATCAGCCAAAATGATGACAAAACTTGGACTGTGTCTTTTAAAGATTTGAAAACTGGTAAAACAGATCACGTTAAAACACGTTTTGTATTTATCGGTGCAGGTGGTGCAGCGGTTAAATTATTGCAACTTACTGGTTTACCAGAAGCGAAACAATATGCTGGCTTCCCTGTTGGTGGTGAGTTCTTAATTACTGATAACCCAGCAATTACGTCTCAACATACAGCGAAAGTATATGGCCGTGCTGAACTTGGTGCGCCTCCAATGTCTGTACCACATATTGATACACGTTATATCGACGGTAAAAAATATGTATTGTTTGGCCCATTTGCAACCTATTCAAACAAGTTCCTGAAAAATGGTTCTCAGCTTGATTTGCTTGCATCTACTAACAAAAACAACGTTTTACCAATGACCACTGTTGGCTTAGAAAACCTTGATCTTGTTAAATACTTGGTGAGCCAAGTGATGATGTCAGACCAAGACCGTCTAAATGAACTTCGTAAATACTACCCAGATGCGAAAGCTGAAGATTGGCGTTTAAGCCAAGGTGGTCAACGTGTTCAGATCATCAAGAAAGAACCGGGTAAACCTGCAACACTTCAATTCGGTACAGAAATCTTTGCTTCTAAAGATGGCGCTGTAACTGCGTTGTTAGGTGCGTCTCCGGGTGCTTCGACTTCTCCATACATCATGCTTAACTTGCTTGAAAAAGCTTTCCCTCAGCAAACTGAAGGTAAGTGGAACCAGAAGCTTCATGAAATCGTGGTTTCTTATAAGCAAGACTTGAGCAAAGACCCTGTGTTACTCGACAAAGTTCGTCAGTACACAAGTTCTACGCTTGGCTTGAACTATACATCTCCGTTCAAAGCTGCAAACGATGAAACTGCTGCTGCCCCTGCTGCAAAAGCAAACTAAGTTTGACGATGTATAAGTAAAATATCAAAAGGATGAATTTCGATTCGTCCTTTTGTTTTTTAAGACCCCAGTTGAGATATTTAGACTAGCTATGACGCCTTTAAACTCATCACCTCGCCTCTTGTCATTTTGCTTTAAGCTCGTACTTGTTTTGCTACTGGCTTATCTTTTGTTAAGCGGATTTTATATGTGGATGATTGGCGGTACAGCTATTTATGTTAGCTCAGCCGTGTTACTTGCCATAACAGCTTATGCATTTAAGCTCGGTAAATATCAAAAACTATGTGCTGTTTTAAATGTGCTCATGAGCGCACTCGCTTTATATTTCAGCACCGCTCATCTATTTTTCTCCCCTATTCAGTTCTTTATATTTTTACCTGCCTTATTTTTTGTTATGTTGGCTTTTACTCGCCTAAGTAAAGTTCGCAGTTTATCTAAGGTGCTCATATTCATTAGTTTATTGGTGTGGTCAGGTATACATTTTTCACAGCTTAAACAACTTCAAGCCTATTATAAAACACAGCATACAGGTGAAAGCTGGCAACAATATGGTGCTTTGTAAGATCATTTTTTATTCTATACTTTCAAATGAATACGTGTTCTTTTTCACATGAAGTTCATCAGTAAAACTGAACATCATCTACAGAATTCCTTTTAAGAAAAAATATTCATAACAATCTAATTTATTTAGAAATATATCGAGCATATTCGCGATTGAACACGGCTCGTCTACACGCTAGATTAACTGAATTATTTTTCTCCCGTTATGTTGTAATTTATGAAAATTTTAGATGGCGGTTTAGGCCGTGAATTGGCCCGTCGTGGCGCTCCATTTCGTCAACCAGAGTGGTCTGCGCTTGCACTTATTGAAGCACCTGAAACAGTAAAAGAAGTTCATCTCGATTTTATTAACGCTGGTGCAGAAGTCATTACCACCAATAACTACGCGGTTGTACCATTTCACATTGGTCAAGAACGCTTTGAAACTGACGGCGTGCGTTTAATTAAAGTTGCCATCGAACAAGCAAAAAATGCAGTTAAAGAAAGCGGCAAAAATGTCAAAATTGCAGGCTGCTTACCGCCGTTATTTGGTTCTTACCGCGCCGACTTGTTCCAGCCAGAACAAGCTAAAAACCTAGCTGAGCCAATTATTAATACATTGGCACCAGAAGTTGACTTCTGGTTAGCTGAAACTCAATCTTGCTTAAAAGAAGTTAAAACAGTACACGCGTTATTGCCACAAGATGGTAAGGACTATTGGGTGTCATTTACGCTGCAAGATGAAATTAAACAAGAACAAGCGTTACTTCGTTCAGGCGAAAACATGCAGCAAGTGGCTGATTTCATCAAGCAATCAAATGCCAAAGCAGTATTGTTTAACTGCTGCCAACCAGAAGTGATCTTGCAAGCGATTAATGAGATTAAAGGACTCATTCCAGAGTCTGTACAAATTGGCGCCTATGCCAACGCTTTCCCACCGCAAGATGAAAGCGCTACAGCCAACGATGGTCTGGATGAAATTCGTAAAGACTTAGATGCTCCAGCTTATCTTGGTTTTGCTAAACAGTGGCAGCAAGCAGGTGCAAGTCTGGTTGGCGGTTGCTGTGGTATTGGACCAGAACATATTGCTGAACTTTCTCAATTTTTTAAAGAATAAATACCATGTCTGCTGCCAAAATCGGATTGTTGTCTCTTACAGCGCTGGTATTTAGCTCTATGGTGGGGTCTGGTGTATTTAGCCTTCCCCAAAATATGGCTCAAGTTGCCAACGGCTCTGCCCTTCTTGTTGCATGGCTCATTACCGGAGTCGGCATTATTTTCTTAGCCCTGTCATTGTTGCATTTAACCCGTCAACGACCAGATCTAGACGGCGGTATTTATAACTATGCACGGGAAGGTTTTGGAGACCTGATTGGTTTTTGCTCGGCGTGGGGTTATTGGTTGTGTACCACCATTGGTATTGTCGGCTATGTGGTGATTGCCTTTTCAGGCGTCGGCATGTTTACCGATAGCAAAGACCATATTATTTTTGGTGAAGGTAATACGCTCTACTCTCTGATTGGGTCAAGCATTTTTGTATGGCTGGTGCACTGGTTAGTGAGTCGAGGCATTAAAGAAGCTGCGATTGTGAATTTACTAGCAACCATTGCCAAAATCATTCCAATGGTGGTTTTTATCTTCTTTACCTTTATTGCCTTTAAGTTTGATTTGTTCAAACTCAACTTAAATGACTTCTCTTTAAAAGTTCCGCTTTGGCAGCAAGTGAAAGACCTAATGCTCATTACCCTTTGGGTATTTACCGGTATTGAAGGTGCTGTGGTTTTATCATCGCGTGCTAAAAAACGTCATGACATTGGTAAAGCGACCATTTTAGGTGTTTTACTGGCGTTAAGTTTTTACGTCATGGTCACCGTATTGGCTTATGGTGTGGCAAGTCGTGAGGCGCTTGCTGGCATGCACAACCCATCAATGGCAACCATTTTGCAGCAGCTCATCGGTTTACCGGGCACGATTGTTATTACCATCGGGCTTATTATTTCAGTTTCCTCATCTTATTTAAGCTGGACTTTATTCGCCACTGAAATTCCATATTTAGCTGCAAAAAATGGTGCATTCCCGAAATTATTTTTAAAGAATAATCAAAATAATGTACCCATTTCATCACTTTGGCTAACCACGATTGTCGTACAAGGTGCATTGATTGCGGTGTATTTTTTCAATAAAAATTATACCCAGCTTTTATTAATTTCATCGGTGATGATTTTGCTACCTTATTTTCTGGTGTCGGCTTTTTATCTTAAAGAATCCATTCGCAATAAACGCACGCCACATATTGCGATTGCAAGTGTCGCTTCAATCTATGCACTTTGGTTGCTCTATGCAGCAGGCTTAGACTTACTGTTGTTGTCTGGTGTGTTGTATTTGGTTGGCTTGGTTATTTTTTCAATCAGCTACTTTGAGCATAAAAAATCACTCAAACAAAATCAGCTTAATTAATCACTTCAACCACTGTTGAGCTATTTCAGCAGTGGTTTTCTAAAAACAAAATTTCTATTTTGAAGGCTGCGACTGCTTTAAATGCAATCGTAAAATACGGCGTAATTCTAAAATCGCCTCTGGTGAGGTTTGAATCGAATGCCCACCTTTAATGATCAGTTCTGATTGCTCTCCACCTAAATGTGAACTTTGATAAGGCACAATCCCATCACTCATTTTTGACTTATCTGCCGTGCCATTTATGTTGCCCATAATCGAGTGATAGACCACATTGGACGATGGCTGAATGGCTTGAGTGAGCTTCATAAAGTTAGATGAACGACTTAAATTACTCGCTCCATTTTCAATTAAACCTTTTCTGAGTTTTGTATTTTTCTCATCTCTCATTTCAACTGCAATAAAAAAGTCAGCAGGCAAACGAATAATACGGCGGGCAATTTGGGTAAACCATCGGTCAGCGTAGTCAGTACCATGATGCGGCGCTGAAACAAAAACTACCCGCTTAAAATAAGGCAAAGCTTTGAATTGAAAGCGCTCTAGCACCACCGGATTTTCTTTTAAACGGTTTAACTGGGCTTCATTCATTTTTTGCATGGCTTGCTCAGAAATATCAGCATCGCTCACCAATAAACGACTAATCACTCCGCCCATACTATGCCCCACTAGCACAGCATCATGTGCAGCATAGCTGTCTTTAGCAACGTTTTGAAAAGCCTGATTCAGCAATGAATAAATCTGAAAACGGCTTTCAAAAATCGGCATATTGGTTGAATAAAACACCTGCCAAACTTGATAGTTTTTCCTTAATTCAGCATCGCCCATAATATCATTGGTTAGACTCACCCATGCTTCTGGGCTACTTGCCAAACCATGAACGAACACAATGATTTTTTTATTCGGGTTAAAGGGTTCCAACATATATAAATGTGGCATGATCAAATTGGCTTCTTTATTAATTAAAGACCAATAACCTGCTGCACCTAAATTATATTTTGACAGCCAAAGCCCATAAGGTGCCGAATAGTTTGCCGTGAGTGGATAGTCCACACCTTCAACTTTTACACGGTCCTGTCGGTATGGGTCGAACATGGAAATTTCCAAATCTGCCCCAGCAATGACTTGATCGGCTGTGGCTTTTTGTTTTGGGTAAGCAATGGCAGTCACTGGAAAGAAGCGTGGTAAATGTATGTTTGGATTACTCTGGTGAGCGTAAAAAGCATCGGGGTCTAAAATGAAACCATGATTTACATCATGCTCCTTACGCCCCACGATAAACTCGGCACCTAAACCATCCTTACGGTTGACGGTATTAAACCCTGAAAAGTTCATGTTATAGCTAGAGCGAAAGGTATCGACTTCAATGTTTTGTACATCTACTGCATGATCAAAATTGACGTGATACTCATGCCCATCTGCTTTGAGTAGCGGTGGAAAATGAAGTGTATTTAAATGATTAAAATACGTGGTCATAAGCTTCGACAAGGCGACGTTATAAAAAATACGCACCTGATTTTGCCGATGGTCAAACACCCGATCGAACGGCGACTCTTCAGAGTCAAACAAATAGACATAGCTATAACGCAAGCTTTTATCAAACAGTGCTAACTCTTGCTCGACACAGCTATTATTTTTACTGCCCACATTACACTGACTGCTACGACCAACACATCTAAAGCTTTTGCCAAGTAAATTTCACTGAGCGCAGCATAACGCTCTTCTCTGCTGCTATTTTCAGACAGTCCCTGAATTTTCTTTAAACAATCATCAAAATTTTGCAGACAAGACGTTTCACTTTCTTTGACCAAATACAGCAAGTTTTGGGTTTGATGGCTTAACGTATTGTCAGTCAAAATGCTTTCATTTTTACTTTTTAAAGCGCTGCTTAAGTTACTTTCTTTTAAATGAATGACCTGACAACCGCTGAGCAGTCCCATTATTGCAAGCACTAAATAATGGCCAGACTTTGTCATTGTGCATTCCTTTATCGAATGTATTTCCCATCTGGTCATTATGCCTGTAAAGCTGTGAACGAACAATTTCAGCTCAACTTCAATGGTGCTTTATTAAAAAAATAAAAGCCCGAATTTTTTTAAATTCAGGCTCTTTCAACAGCTCTGTTTAAGCTTGTTTAAACTTCTGCTGTGAAGCCAAATAAGAAAAATAAAGGATAGGTAAAATAAACGGCGCTACACTCCAAAAGTCAAAATAGACATAAAGCACCGCCCCCATAAAAGCACCAATCACAAAGCCAATGACAATACTGGCACTTTTAAGCAGAATTGCCCGATTGGCCTCATTATTATTTTTAAGTAAGTTGGCAATATCAATACCAAGCTGGGTGGTGTTGCCTGTCATCATGGTACTTGGGCTAATATTTTTAATGAGGGTTTTACTTGAAGTATTACGAATAGCTAAGGCAATTAAACCGAGGCCACCCGTGATAGCAACGGTAATCGCATCGGCATTTTTAAATGGCTCAAAGTAAAGCCCAGCAACCATAAAGGCACATAGGAAAATAGCTTCAAACAAAAATAAATAAGACAGTGTTTTGTGTTTGGCCTGACTACGGTCAATTAACAGTTTGGTGATCACCACCGTCAAAATAAACAATGGAATAGCAGCAAGTTTAATCCAGACACCTGTGCCGCCCTTCACCAAGGCTGCTCCTGCCAGCACCAAGTTACCCGTTACATGCGCGGTAAAAAAACCAAATAACGCAATAAAACCAATGGTATCAATTGCTCCACCCATCATAGTCAGTAAAACAGGATCTCGACATAGCGCCCATGTACTTTGTGTCTCTTGTTGAATTGAGTTCTCTGGCATAAACAGCATCCTGTTATTTTAAAGTCATTAAATTCACTACAAAGATGTTTTAAATATTTAAAAACAAATCAAAGCTAAAGCATTTATAAAAACAAAAAAACATGTAAAAACATAGACTGTTTAATGTCGCAACACTGTCTTCAAAATAGCAACAATTATGATGCGTACCATGCAACAGTGCCAGTCATAAAGTTACAAGTTTTTTAAAGCAAATCGGCCAAATTCCTAATTTCTTCCATCACTGCCTTACACGCAGGCGTTAAATAGCCATGTTTAGAAATAGACAAAGAAATATAACGCTTTAGGGCAGGGTTAATAATTTTTGCGGCTTGAATTGAGGTGTATTGGCTGGCTTTTTTTAAAGCTTGCGGCCCCAGCATGGTATACATGCGAGATTCGGACACCAAATGGGTTTGTAAACTAATCGAGTCGGCTTCAAACACAATATTCAGCTCTACCCCATTTTCATAAGCCATGTGGTCTAAAAAATTGCGCCAGTTACTTGGCCTGCAAAAGGTGACCAGCGGTAACTGATTGATTGCTTTAAAGTCGACTTCACTGGCCTGAGTGAGTGTATCTCCTTCGCAGCCGACCAAATAGGTATCGGCTTGGGTAAGGTAAATATCGCCTTGTTTAGGTGTCGGGTTAAACCGATAAAGAATAGCTAAATCGACGCTGCCATCTTCCAGCCATTTTTCTAAATGCACCCCTTGCCCCTCACGCACCGACAGTTTAATTAGGGGATATTTCTCTTGAAGCACTTTATACAAAGTCGACAACAACGGATGCGCTGTAGACGGCAAACTCGCAATACGAACTGTGCCAATTGGGGTATCAGTCGAGTGCAAAATTTCATTATTGAGTTGGTCGGTTACGTTCAGCCATGAACGAATTTTAGGAAGTAAATGCTGGCCTAAATCGGTCAGCTCAACACCGCGGCCAGTTCGGTTAAACAAACGTCCGCCACATTGCGCTTCAAGCTCGTTCATTTGCCGACTGATTTGCGGTTGGTTGGTGTTATGCAGCATCGCGACTTTGCTTAAGCTGCCCAGTTCCACCGCGTCTAAAAATATTTTCCATAATTCATAATTCATCGATTCTTCCTAAATCGTAAATAGGCAATATTTTGAGCCATACATTTTCAGTATAACTGAAATTCAAGAATTGGTAATTCCTACATAGCTCACCTATTTCTATACTCCAATCATGTTCTCTACAACACGATTTAAGTCAGATTAAGAACCAGAGAATATTTAATTACACTGTATAGGAAGTACGATTATGAGTTTAGATTTACGTGGATTAACCCCAGCACCTGTGACTCCTTTTACCCGTGACGGACAAGTAGACCATGATGCAATTCAACGTTTAGGTTCATGGTTAGGTAGTATTGATGGTGTGAAAGGCTTGGTTGTTCTTGGGCATGCAGGTGAAGGAACATTCTTGTCGCAAAAAGAACAAATGCAGGTCATCGAAAGCTTTGTTAAATCGGTAGATGATAAAATTCCGGTAATCGCAGGGATTACACTCGAAGGTACTTCGGTTGCAGCAGAAGAAGCAAAACGTGCAGTCAGCGCAGGTGCTTCGGCAGGTTTGATTTACCCTTCACATGGCTGGTTGCGTTTTGGCTATCAAAAAGGCGCACCACAAGACCGCTATAAAGCGATTTATGAAGAAAGTGGTTTGCCATCTATTTTATTCCAATATCCAGATGCAACGAAGGCCACTTACGACCTAGACACTTTACTCGATATTTCTGCACGGCCAGGTGTATTTGCCATGAAAAATGGTGTGCGTAACATGCGCCGCTGGGATGTCGAAATTCCAATTATTCGCCGTGAACGTCCAGACTTACAGGTGTTGACGTGCCACGATGAATATTTGCTTCACACCATGTTTGATGTAGACGGCGCTTTGGTTGGCTATGGCAACATTGCCCCTGAATTGTTAATTGAAATGATTAAAGCAGGTAAAGCCAAAGATTATGCTAAAGCTCGTGCTATTCACGACCAATTATTACCAGTAACTTGCAATGTCTATCACCGTGGTTCACACATGGAAGGTACGGTCGCGCTGAAACATGCACTGGTTGCTCGCGGAATTTTGAACCATGCCACTGTGCGTTCACCTCTGCTTCCACTGGCAGATGGTGCTGAGCAAGAAATTCATGATGCAATGCGTCAAGCCGGAATTGGCAAGGTCGATTTAACCCAAGCCGTTGCTTAAATTCCATTCGGGCTAGCATATACGCTAGCCTTTTTTTCCTGTACGCTGCCTGAGGCCAAACATCGGGCATGTCTCTTAAAAACAATAATAAAAAGCATGCAAACTGTGGTGAACAGGTAGTGCGAAATAGAACAACAAAACTACGAGGAATGTAGTGATAAGGAGATATGAGATGACAAATCTAGCGGATGTAGAACAAATTAGTCATCATCAAAAAAATGCGGAAATTATTGCAAGGCTCGAACGGCTACCCGTCACCGGACGATTGCAATTTATGCGAATTACCATCGGTATCGCGACCTTTTTTGACGCTTATACTGTTCTTGCGATTGCCTTTGCTTTACCCCAACTCATTACCGAATGGCACCTGACCCCTGCCTATGTCGGCGCGATCATTGCCGCGGGCTATGTTGGGCAACTGGTCGGTGCGATCTTTTTTGGTTCTCTTGCCGAAAAAGTCGGACGTTTAAAAGTGCTGTCTTTTACCATTTTACTGTTTGTGGCAATGGACATTTCTTGTCTGTTTGCGTGGAGCGGAATGTCGCTGTTAATTTTCCGTTTCTTACAAGGCGTTGGTACAGGTGGTGAAGTGCCTGTTGCGAGTGCCTATATTAATGAGTTTATTGGTGCAGAAAAGCGCGGTAAGTTTTTCTTGCTCTATGAAGTTTTGTTCCCGCTCGGTCTTATGTTTGCAGGCATGGCAGCCTTTTTCCTGATGCCTATTTACGGCTGGAAAGTCATGTTTATTGTAGGCTTAGTTCCATCTTTACTGGTGATTCCTTTACGGTTTTTCTTGCCTGAGTCACCACGCTGGTTGGCTTCAAAAGGCCGCTTTAAAGAAGCCGATCAAGTCGTCAAAAGCTTTGAAGACGGTGCCATTAAAAGCGGTAAAACTTTGGCTGAACCTGTGGTTAAAGAAATTAACCCGCAAGGCATGGCAAAAACCGACTGGCGCGAGCTGTTCCGTGGTATTTACCGTAAACGTACCTTTACCCTATGGGGCATGTGGTTTTGCGTGTATATGGTGAATAATGCCATGGTGACTTGGCTGCCATCTCTTTACAAACAACACTTTGGCCTGTCACTGCAAACCAGTTTAGGTTATGGCTGGATTACTTCGGGCGTGGGTGTGATTGCCTCTATTATCTGTGCGTTAATGATTGATAAAGTCGGCCGCCGTCCTTGGTACAGTGCAGCGTTTTTCTTGGCAATTATTCCACTCATGAGTCTCTCGGTTTTAGGTGCAAAATCGGCCATGCAAGTTGTAATTTTAGCAACGCTGAGCTATGCCATTTTGCAAACTATTTCATTCTCTTTATACCTTTACGCTGCAGAACTTTACCCAACTCGCCTACGTGCGATGGGCATTGGTTTTAGTACCGCTTGGTTACGTGCTGGCTCTGCGATTGGACCTGTTATGGTCGGCCTCGTGGTTGGTGGTTACGGCATTCAATATGTGTTTAGTGTGCTGGCCGTTGTGGCACTCATTGGTGGCCTAGTGACCTTCTTGTTTGCCATTGAAACCAAAGGCCAAGTGCTCGAAAAACTCTCTCCTTAATTCATCCATTTCATAAAAAGCTTGCCTAACCCCAGCGTTAGGCAAAGGGCTTATTCATGCTTAAAAAAGGAATTTAAAATGAATAAATATTTGCTATGGGGCTGTATTGGTTTAGGCAGTGTGAGCAATGCGTATGCAGAGCTTCCTCAACAATTTGGTAAGTTAGAATTAAAACTTAACACTCGTTACTGGCACGATGAAGGCACTGCCCACCCCACGCTTGCCAACCCTTCGCCTTCGTCGAGTGAATATGAGCAAAGTGCGTTAGGGCTTGAGTTAAATTATCAGTCACCGTACATGTGGGACTGGCTCGGTGTAGATGGCTCACTCTATGCAGTCACCAAGTTATTTGACTCTGGCAAGCCTAGCGCTCAGCTTTTAGAAGTCGAAAATAACGGCAAGCTTGACCAAAACTTTGCGACTTTAGGGCAGCTCTACATCAAAGCAAAACTGGGTGATCAAGGTGAAATTAAATTAGGTCGCCAGTTGCACGATTCGCTGTTACTTAAAAGCACCAATAACCGCGCAGTGCCCGACACTTTTTCGGGTGCGAGTGGGCAGTTTCAATTGAATGATCAGCTACAGACCTATATGGCCTACTATGACCGCTGGAAACCGCGCAGCATGGACTCTTTTGAAAAACTGGTGACTGAAAATGACGAGCGAATTGATTATGTCGGTTTGCTTGGTGCCAAGTATCAATACAAAAACTGGAGCGTGAATGCCGAATATTTAAATAGCAAAGATTATTTAAAAAAGTATGGGGCGATTGCTCAATATAAACTGCCCCTGCATGGCTTGGTGTGGACATTTAACACAGGTGCTTTTTTCTCGCGTGATGATGGCAAGCTGTATAAATGCGGTGCCGAAACCGAGCTGGACTGTATCAAAGGTCAAGACATTAACAACCGTGGCAATGGTTATTTTGTCGATGTAAATGTGGCCAAGAATAATATTGAAGGTGGCATTGCTGTTTCAAAGTTTGATGGTTTTTGGATAGAAGATAACTTTGCGGTGCACTCCGACCGCAACTCGGTTTTGACGCAAGATCACGGCACAAACCCGTTCCCGACCTCTGCAACCATTGGCCCTGACTTTAGCAATAATGATGAAACCTCCGTTGCCCTTCGCCTGAAATATAACTGGAAAGACTATGTGAAAGGCTTAAAAACCGAAGCGAAGTATATTTATGGTTTTGGCGCTCACCAAAGTAACATCAGCAGTGATATTGAGGGTAAAGAGCGTTACTTTGACTTTACGGTGAGTTATGCCTTGCCGTGGGTGAAAAACTTAGATGTACGTTATTCATTTTTGCATTATGAGTCAAAGTTTGAAAATGCAAACCTAGGTGAAAAAATAAATGGTATGACCCGTAAAGATTGGGACCAACACCGTGTATTTATTAATTACCGTTATACATTTTAAGAGCAGGCTAAACGTTTAGTTTAGCTTTATTATTTTTATTAATTTATAGCTTTAAAGATATTAACTTTTGAGTTTAATTAAAATATAAATTTATATTTAAAATTTTTATAATATTTTATTTAAATTGAATTGACCTATTAAAAACTTATGATTATTATGGTCCCGCTGGCCTACATTGCCAGTCGGTTTTGACAGACCGAGTATACAGCGTATCAGGTTCATACTTCCTGAGTATGACACTTGTGCGCAACCTGCACCTCCCCCTTACCGTTGCGGTAGGACGGGAGGGGGACGCGCTCGCGCGTGCTGGTCTGTATACCCAGTCTGTCAACCCCTTCTCGTTCTACCACCCTAATCAATTGACGGTGATTTTCGGTGGTAGGACTCCATAAATTCTAAGGAGTTGACCATGCCACTATATAAACTTATCCCCTCTCCCTTATAAACTTTTTATTTATTTAAAATTTGGGTTTTCTATTATCTAAAGTTTTAAATCTATAAATTATTTTTATTTTAAAATTTAAGTCATTTTATTTTATTGCTTTTATAGGCGGGTTAACTATTGCCTTTAAAAATGATTTTAAAACTTAAAATATAGCGGTTTATTTTTTCTCATTGAGATATCCCCAAATCATCACGAGAATAATATGAAATTTTATAAAACTATTTTGGTTTTAGGCCTTGTTGTTGGCGATTACAGCGTTTCGGGTTGTGATCTTCGCACGCAGCAGGAGTTTGAAAAAATTTGCCTGTCTGGTGGGCATACCCAAGCCAGTTGCGACTGTATTTACCAACGGCTCGAACAAGTGTATTCACCACAGCTCATGCAACGCCTAGAACATGTCAGTTTGCAAAGTCCTGCTCTCCCACAGGACTTTGCCCCTACTTTTTTTAGTGTGATGCGGCGGTGCGATAAAAATGACATGGGCTAAGCATTTGGCTTAGCTCCTTTATCTCTGTGTCGCAATGGTGGGTTACTTTAAATCAGCGCAAAAAATTAAAGTTCTGTTGTGGCACGGGGGCCTTGAGGAAAGCGAACTAATCATGACAAAGATATAGGCTTATTTATCAGCTTTCTGAGTTCGTTCTACAGTAATATAGTCGTTAGGTATTACTAACTGCTTTTCAATATCTTTCACTTTATAAGAAATTAAAGTACTTTTACCAATGCCTTGAAATAACACTTTAACATCTTTAAAAATAAAGGTTTTATATTGACTCAGTTCTTTAGTAGTCGTTTTTGGCAATTCAATTAAATCTGCATAAGGTTCTTTGATGTATAAAGTCGCTTTTTCTACTCTCACACCAGTTTTTTGCATGGCATAATTTAGAAACGTATTACCAACCTCTTCAATAAAAAACATGGGGACAAGTGGTATCAAGATCAAAATAATAGCGACTTGTAAGCTATCATTAATATGCGTTTCTAATCTCTTGAATTTCTTTATTGCAAATGTTTTAAGATGGTCACTTGCATCTGCGTCATCAATAATATCTTGTAAATTCTCAAACTTTATACGAAATTCTTTAATCTTCTGTCGGTTGATATAAAAAGGATAATAAGTAAAGGCAATAAAAAATACGGTAATACCTATGTAAAGATTGATTTTCCAATGCAGTAAAAACAAACTATGAATAACATATAACAGATAAAGGTATGCAGCCAATGTGGTAATGCTAATCTTTGGAAATGGCAGTTTTTGTCCAATTCTGATATGGGGTGGTAAATACTTATCAACCACACTAAAGATGATATATGTCACTGGAACTAAAGAAATACCAAAGAAAAACAAAATCGTGCTTAGCCCCGCATAAATAATAGAACACGCTACAAAAATCAGTAGAAAAATGAGCGTATCACCGAAGCTAATTTCCGACGGGATATAGCTAATCGTCACTAAATATGCGACTAAGCATAGTACACCTATAGCAATAATGGCTTTAGTCGTTGTGAGTGCTGTTTCATGCCACTGCCCCAAATTACTTAAAAATCTCGTTATTAAGTTGTTCATTTGATCTAACCAAGTCTTATAAATTTTTTAAGAATCGATGATTACCCTTTTCTTAAACCGCTCCCCAGCAGAGTAATCATCTTTTGAAATTTTCCCCAAATTTCAGAGTATGTCCTCCACATACTATTCAGTAATTTCCAAAAATTTAGGTATAAAATACCAAGATTACTTGCCACAATATTCTGTAGACGAGATATATCTCTAGTAAATCATCTCAGTGCGACATATGTTGGCGTACTTTTCAAAAAAAAACTTATTTTTCTATGACTCGCTCTATTTAAAAAAATCTTTTCATTCCTTTTTTGATAATATTCAGTTCAACTTCCATTTCAACTTTTATATTGCAGTTACTATGGCTATTAAAAATCAGAACTCTATTCTTCACTTTGGGAAAGCTGTGACAACCTTCGTGGAGGCATGGATTAAAGCCAATATAAAGACTACATTTTAGTTTTACTTTTTATTAAATATGTTAGTGATAAAAAAGAACAATTAGATTTTATCGAGATTCCAGAATCAGCAACTTTCAGTGCCATGATTGAGCTTAAAGGTAATGCTGAAATTGGTGACCTCATTAACAAGCAAATCGTGGCCCCACTTGCCGAAGCTTGTGCACTAAATGTTAAGGCAATGCCTGACTTTAATGACTCGACCAAACTTGGGGATGGTCAAGAAAAAGTAGACCGCTTAACTGACCTTATTGCAATTTTCCAACGTCCAGAATTGGATTTCTCCAATCATCTTGCCAATAGTGATGATTTACTTGGTGATGCGTTTGAGTATCTCATGGGGCACTTCGCCTCTGAAAGTGGTAAGAGTAAAGGTCAATTCTATACACCAACAGAAGTTAGCCGTATTGTTGCCTCAATTGTTGGCATTGATGAGTTTGAAGCACGTGGCGATACTACTGTTTACGATCCAACCTGTGGTTCAGGTTCCCTCCTTCTTCGTGTCGCTGCTAAATCTAACCGTGATGATATTTCGTTATACGGTCAAGAAAAAGATGCTTCGACAAGCATATTGGCACAAATGAACATGTTCTTACATGGTTCACCCACAGCAGAAATCCGCCAAGGGAATACACTTGCAACGCCTAAATTTCTTGTCGATGGGGAACTCCAACGTTTTGACTTCATTGTGGCTAACCCGCCATTTTCAGATAAAAAATGGTCGATGGGCTTAGATATTTCTACGGCAGATGCCGATATCTATGGTCGCTTTGAAGATTTTGGTATTCCTCCATCAAAACAAGGGGACTACGCTTACCTGCTCCACATCATTAAATCACTAAAATCGACAGGAAAAGCTGCCTGTATTCTCCCTCACGGTGTTTTATTCCGCGGTAATGCGGAAGCCGATATTCGCCAAAAACTAGTAGATTATGGTTTTATTAAAGCCATTATTGGTTTACCTGCCAACTTGTTCTACGGTACGGGTATCCCTGCTTGTATTATCGTGATTGATCGTGAACATGCCGCAGCCCGTAAAGGCATTTTAATGGTTGACGCGAGCCAAGGCTTTATTAAAGATGGTGCAAAAAACCGTTTACGTGAGCGTGATTTGCATAAAATCATTGATGCCTTTAAACATCCTGAACAGCATGACGAGCGTTATGCGCGTATGGTCGGTTTAGATGAAATCATTAAAAATGGCTATAACCTGAATTTGCCACGTTATATCGACAATAGCGAAGCTGAAGATATCCAAGATATTGAAGCGCATTTACAAGGCGGTATTCCAAATGCAGATATTGAAGATTTAGCAGACTATTGGAAGGTTTGTCCTCAGCTTAAAAACAAGCTGTTTAGCCCACTACGTGAGGGTTATGCTGCGCTTAACTGTGCAACTCATGAAGTCAAAAGCTTTATTAACCAGGATGCTGAATTCGTTGCATTTAAAGAAAAAATGCAAGCGCATTTCCAAGTCTGGGCAGATCAAGCGGAAGTCAAACTTAAATCACTCAAAGCCAATGAATTTGAACCTAAAGAATTAATTACCGAACTGTCAGAATCTTTACTTGCTCACTATAAGGGTCAAGATCTTGTCGATCATTACAGTATCTATCAAATCTTAATGGATTACTGGGAAGGCATTATGCAGGATGATGCTTATATCATTGCTGCCGATGATTGGAAGGTGAATGCTGAGCGTATTATTGAAACGGTAAAAGGTCAGAAAAAAGATAAAGGTTGGAAAGCCGATTTAGTGCCCAAAGAAGTGGTGATTAATCGTTACTTTGCTGATCGTCGTGATGAATTGGCACGTGAGCAAGCCAAGTTAGATGAACTCACACAAGAACTGACTGAACATGAAGAAAATCATTCAGGTGATGATGATATTCTTGAGCAAGGCATTAAAGAAAAAGACGTGAAAGAACTTTGGCAATCTGAAGTTTTAGATGCCGCTCCAAAGGCATATGCGGCTGATTTTTCAATTTATAGTGCTGCTCAGCAACAACTGGATAATGCGCAAGGTATTTTGGACTGTTTAGAAAAAGAAAATACGATTATTGCCCTAATGCTAAAAGCCAAAAATACCACAGCCAAAAAGATGGCTGCTTTTGCTGAAAAACAGTCGAGTGAAGAAAAGTCAATTATTGAGCGTTATGCCCTTGCCTTTACGCAGTTGAAAAATGCACAAAAGCTCATGAAAAATAAATATGAGATTTTTGAAGCTGGGATTTCTGAGTTAATCAAAAATAATCAAGGTCAAAATTCACTAGATAACTTTGATAATTTGGCAGTGCTTTATCGTTGGATGGATTTAACCAACAATATTAAAGCTCAAAAGACTTTGGTCAAAGATTTAGAAACCAAACTGGATACTGATACTTTTAATTACTATTTCAATTTAACCGAGTCAGAAATTAAGGAATTGGTGACTGATGATAAATGGCTAGCCGATTTAGCCAAGCAAATTAATGCTGATGTTGAGCGTGTGGCACAGCGTTTAACTGTACGTGTACGTGAGTTGGCGGAGCGTTATGAGTTTACTTTAGGGCAACTGACGCAAAGTGTTGAAGCGTTAGAAAAGCAAGTTAAAGCTCATTTAGTTGCAATGGGGTTTGAAGTATGAAATCTCAAACTTATCCAAAAAATTGGGATATTGAACCCTTAAAAAACTCTATCAACTTAATCAATGGTAGAGCGTATGCTCTGCATGAATGGGAATCTAGTGGAATTCCCGTTATACGATTGCAAAACCTAACAGGCTCTAGTGAGAACTATTACTATTCCAACTTAAATTTACCTGAAAAAAATTATTGTTATAGTGGTGATTTACTATATATGTGGTCTGCTACTTTTGGACCTTATATTTGGAGTGGAGAAAAAGCTATCTTCCACTACCATATTTGGAAACTTGGTATTTCATCTCGTAATGATAAAGATTACATTTATCATCTACTTAACAATATTTCGGAAAACTTGAAGAAAACTGCTAGTAATGGCGGAACTATGCTTCATATTACTAAGGGATTCATGGATGAACTCTTGCTGCCCTTACCACCATTTGACGAACAACAAAAAATCGCTCAAGCCTTAACTGATGCAGACAACTATATTTCTGCATTAGAAAAGCTCATCGAAAAGAAAAAAATGATCAAAGAAGGCCTTATGGCAAATCTTTTAACAGGTAAACAGCGTTTAAAAGAATTTGCTTTTAATGAAGATGGTACGGCAAAAGGCTATAAAGACTCTGAGTTAGGAAAAATTCCTGAGGATTGGGATTTAAAATATTTTACAGATGTTTTTAGTTTCCTCTCTACGGCATCATTTTCTCGAGATCAACTAACTACAGAAGAGAATACTTCCGCATGTATTCATTATGGTGATATTCACACTAAATTAGACTATTTTATTGATACTAATAGTTTTATCTCAGGATACGTTTCAGCTAGCCAAGTAATGAATTATGTTGCAATTCAACAAGGTGATTTAATTATTGCAGACGCTTCCGAAGACTTAGAAGGAATAGGAAAAAGTGTAGAAGTATTAAATCAACCAAATATTAAAGTTGTTAGCGGACTACATACTTTCTTAGCTAGAGATAGTAAAGAAAATTTTGCACTAGGTTTCCGTAGCTTTATTAGTTCTAATCCCTTAATTCTTAAACAATATAAACGTTTAGCATCAGGTCTTAAAGTCTATAGCTTATCAAAGAGTACTTTTAAAAATATTCTTCTACCTATCCCACCTAAAGGTGAGCAGGAGTCTATCTCTAAAATTTTATTTAATCATATTCAGGAGATTACAATTTTAAATAAAAAATTAGAGAAAGCGAAAGCCATCAAAATTGGCATGATGCAAAAACTACTCACTGGCGAAATTCGTTTGGCCTAGAGCATTTATAAAAATTTAGGGGGAGTAATACACAACATGACTTTAGAAACAATCAATATGGACTATACCGTAAACAATGAAGCACATACTCAACAACAAGTCATTGCTGTATTACAACCCCTTGGCTTTACCTATTTAGGTAACTGGCAATACCGTGAAAACAATAGCAATATTGAACCTGAGTATTTAACTGAATTCTTAAAATCACAAGGTCATTCAGATCATGAAATCAGCAAGGTTTATGACGAGTTAAATAAAGTCCTATCGAATAAATATGATGGCTTATATGAGGTCAATAAAGCCTTCTATGGCAATTTGCGTATGGGCATCGGCGTTAAAATGAGTGCGGAAGAAAATGAGAAAACCATTTTTCTCATCGACTGGAAAAACCGAGCCAATAACCGCTTTTATGTGGCTGAAGAAGTCACGCTTAAAGGCGTTGAAGCAGAACGTCGTCCTGACCTCGTATTATACATTAATGGTATTGCCATTGGTGTGATAGAGTTAAAACGTGGCAGTGTGTCACTCGGTGAAGGTATTGCTCAACTGGTCTCCAATCAACAAGCTGAGTTTAACCCTTGGTTCTTTAATACCACACAACTTTTAATTGCAGGGAACACTTCACAAGGCTTGCAATACGGGACGACCCTCACCCCATCTAAATTTTATTTAAATTGGAAAGAAGACACAGACGTCGAAGAAGATAATATTCTGTTTAAATATTTACGTCGCTTATGTAACAAAGACCGCCTATTAGAAATCATCTACGACTGCATTATTTTCGATGCTGGCGTCAAAAAACTGCCTCGCTCACATCAGTTTTTTGGTCTTAAAGCGGCACAACAATACGTCAATAAAAAACAAGGTGGGATTATTTGGCATACTCAAGGTGCAGGTAAAAGTATCTTGATGGTGATGCTTGCTAAATGGATTTTACAAAATAAGCCCCATGCCCGTGTTGTCGTCATTACTGACCGCGACGAACTCGATAAACAAATTGAAAAAGTATTTACGCAATCAGGTCGCAAAGTCACGCGTGCAAGCAGTGGCGCAAACTTAATGAGTGCGTTACAAAATCCTGAGGAACGTTTACTCTGTACCCTCATCCATAAGTTCGGACAACGTGATGTTGAAGATATCGATGCCTTCATTGCTGATCTTGCCAAACAAAAATCTAAAGTATTTGGTGAGGTGATCGTCTTTATTGATGAATGTCACCGTACCCAAAGTGGTGATTTACACCGCTATATGAAAGCTATCATTCCACAAGCCGTGATGATTGGTTTTACAGGAACACCGCTTCTGAAAAAAGATGCGAAAAACAGTTTAGAAGTATTTGGTGGTTATATTCACACTTACTTATTTAAAGAAGCGGTAGAAGATGGTGTTATTCTAGACTTGGCATACGAAGCACGTGATGTCGATCAATACATCTCAGATCAAGATGCCATTGATGATTGGTTTAAAGAAACCGTGCGCAACCGTAATTTAAACGAATGGCAACAAGTCGAGCTGAAAAAAGAATGGGGTACACGCCAGAAACTGAATAGTTCTGAGCAACGCATGCGTAAAATCATGCTCGATATCAATAATGACTTTATGAGAAGAATTCCGAGACTTAAAGAACGTGGTACCGCTATCTTAGTCGCATCAAGCATTTATGAAGCATGTAAGTACTACAATTTAATTCAAGATAGTAACTCCCCGATTCTACGAAAGCGTTGTGCGCTAATTACCTCTTATGAACCTAGTCCTGCTAAAGTCAGTAAATCTATTGTTGATAGCCATACCGAAACGGAAGACCAATACATTTATGCAACTTATGAAAAAATTTTGCAAAATGTAAAATCTGAACCACAAAAAACCAAAGCAGAAACCTATACCGATAACGCAAAGAAAAAATTTGTCGATCATCCAACAGAAATGAAATTGCTGATTGTTGTCGATAAGCTTTTGACAGGTTTTGATGCACCCTCTTGTTCAGTCTTGTACTTAGATAAATCGATGCAAGATCATGGACTTTTCCAAGCCATTTGTCGTACTAACCGCTTAGATACTGCCGACAAAGAATACGGTTTAATTATTGACTATAAAAACCTATTTCAGAAAATGGCAAAAGCCATTGCCGTTTATAACTCTGAATTAGACACTTCAGCATCTGAAGAAGCACAAATTGAGATTAAAAATCGTAAAATTATGGCGAAAGAGCATTTAGACAATGCGATGGAGCAACTCAATTTACTGATGCAAATGGTGCAACCCAATAACTGTGAAGAAGATCGCTTAAAGTTCTTCTGTGGCAATTCAGAAAACCCTGATGATCTTAAAGCCACATATCAAAGACGTATTACCTTGTATAAGTCTGTTGCAACCTTCTTCCGTGCCTTTGCCAATGCCAAAGATGAATTGGCAGAAATTGGTTATACTGCTGAAGAAATTAAAGAGATTAAAGCCAGAGAAGCCTTTTATTTAGATTTAAGAGAAAAGGTTCGTTTACGTGCAGGTGAATATCTCGACCTCAAAACCTTTGAAGCAGATATGCGTTATCTGATTGATAATTATATCGATGCTAAGAATTCGATAAAAGGCAGCTCATTTGAAGATAAGACCCTGATTCAATTGATTGTGGAAACAGGTATTGCAGAAACAATCACCAAAAAGTTAAATAATATGAAGGATCGAAACTCAGTCGCAGAAACGATTGAAAATAACATCCGTAGTACCTTAATTAAAGACCATCTCGCTGACCCTGCTTTCCATGCCAAAATGTCAGGATTGTTAGAAGAAGTGATTAAAATCCGTAAGGACAGTGCAGACCGTTATGCGGAATACTTAAAGAAAATTGAACAACTCGCCAAGCAAGTACATTCAGGTACAGTAGTTAAAACCAGTGCTAGAATCGATACCACGGGTAAAAAGGCTCTCTTCAATTTATTTAATCATGAAGAACAAGCTCTCGAACTACATGAATTTGTGCTAAACAATAAACCTGCAGGTTGGCAAACACATCCACTTAAAACCTCAAAATTACGGAATATGATTAAGAAACAAATCCAAGATGAAAATTTATTAGATAAACTCATGGATATCTTCACAGGACACGACGAGTTTAGATGATTATCCGCATTGGTGATATTACGATTGACCTAACACTTAAAGATATTGAAAACATTCATTTAAGTGTTTATCCACCTGAAGGTGCTGTCAAAATGACGGCTCCTTCATATGTGTCTGAAGAATCGTTAAAACTCTATGCAATCTCTAAACTTTCTTGGATTAAAAAAGAACAAAAAAAGTTTAAGGAACAATCCCGAGAAAGCAAACGTCTATATGTCGAAAGAGAAAGTATTTATATTTGGGGGCAACGTTACCTGCTTAGCGTCGCAAGAGCCGAACGCCCATCTATCAAATATGACTCATTTAATATGGTCTTTCTCTGCCCAGAAGATTACACCTTAGAGCAACGTCAAAAATACGTAAATCGGTGGTATCGAAAGGAATTACGTAAATTTGCTGAACCTCTGATTTTACAGTGGGCTGAAAAGCTTCAGGTTCAACCGAACAAATTGCTTGTAAGTACCATGAAAACCAAATGGGGTAGCTGCAATCCCAAAGACAAAAATATTCGTTTAAATACAGAGCTTGCTAAAAAGCCCAAAGCGAGCGTTGAATATATTATTGTTCATGAACTTATACATTTGCTTGAAGCAAATCATGGTGACCGATTTATTAGTCTTTTAGATGAACATATGCCCGATTGGCAACACCGCAAGCAAATGCTTGGCGAGATGCCTTTACATTTTGGTTAAAGGATCATTTAGCTTTGATCGATCATCTAACCATGCCAAATGACATAATTACTTTCTCTACCCTGTGCATAAGCCCACTCCGCCACCTTATGCGAGCGCTCTTTATCTGTTAGGAAACCCAACACTGCTATTCGTTCTACAATGATCAAGTCTTGCTCTTCATTACGATCATACCACTTATACAAAAACTCATCTGATGCAAGCAAATTACTTTTCTTAGAATTACAATTTGAATCTGACAACACAAAATTATGTCCTGTATCCGACGGGTACATTGACCAAGGGATAAAATGGTCGACTTCATAATTGCCTTTTCGCATCGGCTTATTGCAGTAGAAACATTTGCAGTCTTGCAACTCAACCAAGACATTTGCCACAGCATTT
Organism: Acinetobacter sp. 1424608; assembly: GCF_000588255.1. NCBI lineage: Bacteria > Pseudomonadati > Pseudomonadota > Gammaproteobacteria > Moraxellales > Moraxellaceae > Acinetobacter > Acinetobacter sp. 1424608. The sequence goes on along the minus strand of NZ_JFXL01000005.1, from coordinate 156,354 downwards.
AACTGGTTTCGGCTCGGCTCAAACATGAATTGTTCGAGATTAGGTAGCTGATTCAAAACTGGTGCATTACTGTTGTTTTTACGGATATAGTCAATCCAACGTTTTTGACAAAGCTCTTCAATAATCTCACTGAATTGTCTTAAGCAGAACATGACTTGAGGCAAAAGGATCAATTGCTTTCCACACCGATCGAGCTGATATAAGAACTCAAAATTTTGACCATTGATATTTTGCAAGTAACGAACAGGCATTTCTTTTACTGTTCTTGCTACATCCTTAACTAGCTTCAACCATACGAATGAATCTCGTCGTAAAAGTCCAAGAGATGAGTAGCTCTGCCGAAGTTCAATGATTAGATTCACAATAGCGGCTTGCTTGCCATTGTTCTGATTCAAAATCAGTATTCCTTCATCATTAAAGGTATATGGGACAGCCTGCTTCCAATACAGTTCAATAAACTTTTCTGCAATCTCGGCATATTCAAGTGATAGGCCCTCACCTGAGTCTTCACCCTTTTCAATAGCCAATCGGCTGAGACTAATCAGTAATGCAAACTTATACGTACTACTAAAACTACCCGACTGCAAAATCAGCTGAATATTTTTGAGAAATTTTAGCTGTTCTGGTGCTGTAGGAATAAAATCAGGCATATTTTTTCCAAAGTAGATTGAGCCATTTTTCTTGACGTTCAGGTCGCTGATCTGCCGTAATCCAATGCTGGATCTGTTGAACAACATCAAAATGCTCAAGTAATGCCTTTGCCTGAGTTCCATTTAAATCTGTGAACTTCCGACCATCCTTTTCTCGATCACTGTCGCCATATTTAAATGACATATACAGCACGCCATTTAGTTTCAAGGCATTTATCAAATTTCCTACGACCTCAGCTAAACCACTACGTTCACAATGCAATAAAGATGCACATGCCCAGACTCCATCATAAACTCCATACTCACAGACCTCACAAAAGCTCTGTAACTTAATTTAAGCGCCTGTAAGAGAGGTTGCTCTTTTTACCAGTTCTTCTGAATAGTCGATTGCATCAATGTGATAGCCTTTATGTTTTAAAAGCCAATGTGTCACGACCAGATCCACACTCCACATCAAGGATACGAGCAGATTCTGGTAATTCAGCTAAAAATGGTTGGTATAAGCTCTCCATATCAAGGTTCAACGTTGCATCAATAAAGTCATCTGCAAAATTATTATAGCAATCAATTGTTTATAATAATAATAAAAATAAATAATTCAATCACGTAGCTTAGTATTCAATAAAAAACTTATTAATAAAAAAACCCCGAAACTTACGTTCCAGGGCTTTTTACGAATTTTGGTGGGATGGCGTCAATTAAACCAAATACATAAGCAGTTGATATAATTTAAAATAAATTTTATTCAACCAAACACCATACAAAACACCATACAAAAGCATTTTATTTAAATCGCAACTAACTCAGCTATTTTTTCCGCAACTATCTCCAACGTATCTTCAGATGTATCAAGACCACTTCTTGAAGCTAACATTGGACTGACATCTCTAAGTGCCTCGTACGTTGTATTATGTACAATTGGAATCAAACGGTTACCAGCTAGAAGAGTTGAAAGCTCTTTATCTGCTACACCTTCTTTAGGTAAGCGCGACAACAAAGCTGGTGTTACCAAAACGAGTCCAACTTTAGAATTAGCCAAACCTTTATCAATTGCTCTCATCATTGGAACACCCAAACCAAGGTCTTTTTCACTAAACCAAACTTTTACACCAGCAGCCTCTAGAAAATCGTGTAGTTGTTTAGCAGATTCCTTACGATCATCCCATGCATGGCATAAAAACACATCACGAAGGTCAGGCTGCTCAGAAGCTTTTTTCTCGATTACCTCTCTGACAGGTGTTAGGGATGCTACTTCATTTGTCGTATATACAAGAGAGGAGCCTGTTTTAGCCCAGCGAGGTTTTGAAACACTTTTTGAACTCCCACTGCCCCCAGCTCTACTAGAATCACTATAGGTCCTACTAGACCCATTATAAGAACTACCAGAACTATATGATGATGAGTAAGAATAACTACGAGAACGAGAACCATATCTGTTACGACATGCTGGGCAAGCCGCAGCAGCTGCAGCAGAACTATGGCCTCGAACAGGAGCTGTACATCTAGACATTTATTTTCCTTTTTTATGATTTATTCACATTTAGGTTTTAATTAAGCGATTAGCCTATTTTACAACATACTACTAACAAACTAAAAATAATTTTATGAATAACTTAACAAGCTGATATAGCTTCTTCGATTAAAATATCATTACCACAAAGAACAGCGAATTTAAATTATTAGCTTCTTTCAAAGACAAGGCTCGTCCCTAAGGGATCGAGCCTAATGCATTTGTTAACACTCTTTGTTGAGCAGATGATTACGCCTGTACTGGCGGTTCAATTTTTTCATGCCGACTTAGGCCATATTCCATTTCATATTTCTACTGCTAGGCAATAGTTTTATGCTTGTCTAATCTGGAAGAACAAGCCACGATTTTTTCATGCTGGTGTAGCATTATCCTGATTTAAGTCTCAGGCAAACCCGTATAAATATATTTTCATCAGTGACCAAACTTCAGAATACTTACACTGTACCAATCTCGGCCTAGTCAGAGAGACCAATCCCCGACTGAGAAACACGACCAGTGTTCCATTAACCTTTCTTTTCTACATATTGTCCAACATGCTCACGCATGTGCCGACTCAAGTTTTCGCAATGAGCATCCCGACTGAAAAAAATCGAAATGTTTTAGGATTCGCTTTAAGCTAGCTATCTCATTTAATACAAATCTTACTATGAAGATTGGTATCACAATTTCCGCAAGTAAATACTTGCTTTATATGCGCTACTCACCATCGCTCCCACACTGAAAAAAATACAGCAGACTTTTAACCAATTTAAGCCTTTTTATTCAGTGCTTCCCAAGTTATTTCAAAGTGTCTTAATGTGCAGACCGTTTATCCTCTCGCCTGTATACATGCTTCCTGTTTCCCCCGACCGTAGTTCCTTAAAAAATATCGGGATATGATGTATACATAACTTTGTAAAGGGTAAAACTCTTACACTCCAATCAGCATCTATCGATTAATGCCGTTACACGTTTAAGCTATCCAACGACCCATTCAGCTTGCGCAAAATGGTGCCAGCTTTTCCAGCGTTAGCCTCAAAGCCCTAGTACCTTACGGCACTCTCAGCAGCCATCGTGATTGGAAATGAGCATACTTTTCCAAGTAAAAAACTTGTTCGATCAAGCATACACATTCAGCTATTAACGGAGACTATCGCACATCCTATGCTGCTCCTGACTGTATCACTTTGAACAGGGTTTCAATGTTCCACTATTTTCATAATTTCACACCTAACTTGGCTATTACTAACCAAATGACCATTTCACGATAAATCGCTTATAGGCTCCCGTTTCCTTGTCGCCCAACCACTTTTTATTTGCTTGGAACTCTTAAAAAGTGAATGAACGGATAGAAAAAGGATATTGCAATCCTCTAGCCCCCGTTGCAACGTACCGAGCGAGGTTTCCCCAGCAGTCCGCTACATCGGCAGTATGAAGATGGTTAGTCTTATACTCAGGGCAATATGTATCAAAGTTTTTGAATGGTGGTCAGCCATTCAAACAACTTCAAAAAAGAAAGTTGGAATGGATGGTCAATCCACAATTCGATTGATATGCAGTCATATTATCAGAGTCAATTTATTATATCAATAATATTGATATAATATTTAAACAAGTATAAGATTTGCTGATTAAGTTTCGTAATGCTCATTAGGAACTACTTTATTGTCACCTTACAACGTGAGGTGACAGTGCTAGCGCAATTTGATCAATGCTGATTGCTGACGCGCTCAGCAAAATGGGAAATGTAGAGAAAATTATTGTTGATGAACAATTCAAAAATGGATGAAGAAATTTGGATTGAAGCGGATTGTTGATTGACATGAAAAGTGCATAGTTGGATGACATAAAATGATTGATTACAGCCCCCACACAAAATACACCGCACAAAAAATTCAAGATAAGGTCACAAGAGGATCATATTTTTATTGCAAATTTATAGTACAAACTGAGTTAGGTAAAATTGATATTGAAAAGATTATTCATAAATTAACTGAACGCTATTCCTTAAATTTAACCAGTCGGCAAAGAACATATCGACTAAAACAAGGATTACCTGTCGCTGATCTCATAGTTCAAGACATTCTTTATAAAGATGAGTGGTTATTTATCTTGTTGATCAAAACCCCTAATAGCCATCGTCACAGCAAAGAAACCATAGGCAAAGTGACTTCAACAACTAGTTCAGCATATACATCAAAAGATAAAATTGCTGAACTTGAACCTGTTATCTGGGACAAAATTACAGTCGGGCAAGAATTAACTTTTATCCGTCATTACTATAAAGACAATGAACAGTTTAATTTCATATTGAATAAACCCTATTTAAGCTTGGATTTTGGAAAATATGAGGCTGAATTAGTACGGTTAAGCCATAAAAAATATGCTGAACATCAAACTAAGTTTTACCGTAAAAATAATAAAAATTTCTCATGGACGTGGCGATTTAAGAAAACTGAAGTAGAGAAACAAAAAAAAGAATTAACCCAAATTCTCAATCGAGTGATTTCACAGAAAGATCAGACCAAAGCGCTCAATGATCTTCTTGCATGGCAGAATTATTTTAAAGTTTATGCAGTATTCAGAGGCAATCGACAGCAGGCGGGACGTTTATATACCTTCGGGAAACTATTCTTTTTCAGTCGGAAAAGACAACGATGGGATCAAGCACAAATGCCTGTGATGGACTTAACAATCATCGCGCGTTATGAAACCTATGCGGATTCTTATACTGAGTATTGTATGCGTAGATATTTTTATGAATCCTTTGAAGCAGAGCTTCCACGTGAAATTTCAAAAACTGAAGATTGGACATTAATTAATGCGTATATTGATGCTGAATATGACCAACTTTAACAAACCGCCTTGTTATTTATTTTGCTTATAAATATTTTTCTAAACATCTGTAATTTTGATATGTGCCTTAATTTAAATTATGATACTTGAACCTGTTAATCTTTTAAAATCCAAATAAAACCTTATATATCAATATTATTGATATGCATTTAGTGCGACAAATCTTGTCTTTCTATTTCCAATTTTGCTGAAAAAATTTTAATTTTCGGTACACTAGTCATGTTTTATTCTTTTCACCGGACTTCTATAACAATGACCCACGTACAACTGCAACAATTACAAAAACAACTTTGGAATATTGCCAATACTTTGCGTGGCACCATGGGCGCCGATGAATTCCGTGATTACATTCTGGGTTTTATTTTCTTTAAATATTTATCAGAAAAATCGGTGAACTTTGCCAATGAATTGCTCGATGGTGAGGAGGTCAGCTTTTTAGAATTAGATGAAAATAATGCTGAGCATGTACCGTATATCGAAGAAATCAAAAAGAATGCCATTGCCGAAGTCGGTTATGCGCTCACACCAAAACAGCTATTCCATACCTTAGCCGAGCGTGGTCGTCAGGGCGAATTCATTTTGGATGATTTAACTGCGACCTTAAAATCGATTGAACAAAGCACGTTAGGCACCGACTCTGCCGATGACTTTGCCAACCTGTTTGAAGATTTAGATCTAAACTCGACCAAGCTCGGCAATAATGCCAGTGACCGTAATGCACTGGTGGCGAAAGTCCTGAGTCATTTAGATGACATTGATTTTGATATTAGTAATACCGAAGCCGATGTACTGGGCGATGCTTACGAGTACCTGATTGGTGAGTTTGCATCAGGTGCGGGCAAGAAAGCTGGTGAGTTCTATACACCGCAAACGGTATCGACTTTACTGGCGAAGATTGTCACCCAAGGCAAAGAGCGTTTACGTTCAGTGTATGACCCGACTTGTGGTTCAGGTTCGTTATTGCTACGGGTAAAACGTGAAGTAAAAGATGTCGATATGATTTACGGTCAGGAAATGAACCGCACCACTTACAACTTGGCACGCATGAACATGATTTTGCATGACGTGCATTTTGCCAAGTTCGACATCAAGCAGGAAAATACTTTAACCCGTCCGCAGCATTTAGATAAAAAGTTTGATGCGGTGGTGGCGAATCCGCCATTTTCTGCAAAATGGTCTGCCGATCCGTTATTTTTACAAGATGAACGCTTTGCCGCGTATGGCAAACTGGCGCCAAGTTCTAAAGCCGATATGGCTTTTGTGCAGCACATGCTGTATCAACTGGATGACAATGGCACCATGGCGGTGGTGTTACCGCATGGCGTATTGTTCCGTGGTTCGAGTGAGGGCGTGATTCGTCAGTATTTGATTGAACAGATGAACGTGGTGGATGCCATTATTGGTTTCCCCGCCAATATTTTCTATGGCACTTCAATTCCGACCTGTATTTTGGTGCTGAAGAAAAACCGTGAGCATAAAGACAATATTTTGTTTATTGATGCCAGCAATGAGTTTGAGAAGCAGAAGAATCAAAACAAGTTATTGCCTGAGCATTTGGATAATATTATTGGGGCATTTGAAAACCGTCAGAATATTGATAAATACGCGCATGTCGCGACTTTGCAGGAAGTGAAGGACAACGACTTTAACCTGAACATTCCACGTTATGTAGATACCTTTGAAGCAGAAGCCGAGATTGATTTAGATGCGATTGCAAAACAGCTTCAAGCTTTGGAACAAGACAGTCAAAAGACCGATGCCATCATTGCAGATTTTTGCAAAGAGCTAGGTATTGTTTCACCGTTTGCGGAGGTGAAGTAATGGCTGCACCGAAGTTAAGATTTAAAAATGCTGAAGGGGCTGAGTTCACTTCGTGGGTTACTTCTTTTATTGGTGATGAATGCAAAATCACTACTGGAAACAAAGATACCCAGAATAAAATTGATGGTGGAAAATATCCTTTCTTTGTTCGCTCTCAAACTGTTGAGCGAATTAATACTTATAGTAAAGACTGTGAAGCTATTCTAACCTCTGGTGATGGTGTAGGTGTTGGAAAAAACTATCATTACATCAATGGAAAGTTTGATTTTCATCAAAGAGTCTATTGTTTATATGATTTCTCGAATCAACTGCTTGGTAAATATTTATATATTTATTTCTCAAATTATTTTTTTGATCGAGTAAAGCGGCTTTCAGCAAAAAATTCTGTTGACTCAGTTCGTATGGATATGATTTCAAAAATGGAAATCAAATTGCCGAGCTTAGTCGAACAAACCAAAATCGCTTCTTTTCTTTCCGCAGTCGATGAAAAGATTAGCCAACTCACGCAAAAACATGAGCTACTCAGCCAATATAAACAAGGCATGATGCAGAAGTTGTTTAGCCAGCAGATTCGTTTTAAGGCGGATGATGGGAGTGATTTTGGGGAGTGGGAGGAGAAAAAACTATCTGAAATTTCTATCAAAATTAAAGATGGAACACATTTTTCACCTAAAACTTTCGAGGTGGGTGAATATAAATATTTGACCTCAAAAAATGTAAAAGACGGTTATTTAGATTTTTCAAATTTAGAGTATGTGACCAAAGAAGAGCATTTGAAAATTTATTCATCTTGTGATGTTAAATATGGTGATGTTCTTTTAACTAAGGATGGAACGATTGGTCAATGTTGTGTAAATACATTACATGAAGAGTTCAGTTTACTTTCAAGTGTTGCTTTCTTGAGGTTAAAGCCAGAATATAATAATTATTTTTTATATCATTTACTTGTATCTGATCTAGGTCAAAAAGAAATTTCAAGTGCAATTGCTGGACAAGCACTTAAGCGTATCACTTTAACAAAAATTAATGATTTTAGTTTTTGTTTTCCATGTTTAGCAGAACAAACCAAAATCGCTAACTTCTTATCAAGCATCGACCAAAAAATTGAGGTTATGTCGCAGCAAATTGAACAAGCGAAACAGTGGAAAAAAGGTTTGTTGCAGCAGATGTTTGTGTAGGTTTTATTATGAAAAAATCTAGAGAACTTATATCATTACATTTATCTGAACATAAATGGTTACAAGATCTTGACCGATTGCTAAAGCAGATTGATCAACAATCTAATCAGTGTGGAGATACGTTGATTGAATGTACTAAATCATTTATTGAGGCAATAGCGAAAAATATAATTTATAAATTATCTGAAAATATTACTCATAAAGAGATAAATAAATACAAACTCAATCAGCTGTTTGGTAAGGCGAGAGATTTGCTCTTAGAACATTCTATTATTGAAAATATTATGCCGAAAACTGATCTGTTAAACTTTTTTTCGGCTCTCAATCAATGGATAAATTTTATAGGTGAGATGAGAAATAATGTTGGTGAAATATCTCATGGAAAAATCCTCCCTAAAAGTTACTCGATTAGTCTTGAACTAGCGCAGATCATTTCACAAACAACAGATCGACTATCTTATATATTACTTCTTCTACTAATTCAAATTGATCTCTCTTATACACAAAGTTACGTTTACGAGGATTATCCTGTATTTAATGATTTTCTTGATGATCAGTATGCATTACCTAATAGCTTGAGTTATAGCAGAGCCTTATTCGAACAAGATTATGATGCTTATTCAGAAGAATTAGATAATTATCTTGATGCGCAAGGTATCGAAGTTGCTTAAATTTTTATTATAGATAATCAAGATTGACGTGAATAATTTAAAAGATTAGAGGGTGAAATGACAGTACAAAGTGAATATCAACTTGAAAATGAACTGATTAGCCAGCTACAACAATTAGGTTATGCCTCAGTCACGCTCAAGGACGAAAGCCAACTACTGTCTAACCTGAAAACCCAGATTGAACGTGCCAATGGACTAGCGCCCCTGTCAGAAACGGAATGGAAACAGGTCATCAGTTTTTTAAACACGGGCACGGTATTTGAACGGGCCAAGAATCTGCGTGATCTGTTTCCAGTCAAATTTGATGATGGAACCAGTAAACACCTTTTTTTCCTGTCTGATGATCCTAGCAAAAATATTTATCAGGTCACCAATCAAATCACAATCGATCACCGCGACTATAATGGCCGTCCCAGCCGTTTTGATGTGACCTTACTGGTCAATGGTTTGCCTTTGGTACAGATCGAGCTGAAAAAACGCGGCATGGAAATTGCCGAAGCTTTTAATCAAACCCAACGCTATATTCGTGAAGCCTATTGGGCAGGGCAAGGGCTGTTTGGCTTTATCCAGTTGTTTGTGATTAGTAACGGTGCCAATACCCGTTATTACTCCAACGGCACCACAGGCATCGAGTTTGCCTTTCCATGGGCCGATGTCAGCAACAAACACATCAATGAAATTGTCGACTTTGCCGACGCTTTTTTCAATCAGCAGCATCTGACCCAAATGCTGACTCAGTACATGGTGCTGCTAGAAACCACCAAAAGCCTGATGGTGCTGCGTCCCTATCAGATTTATGCAGTACAGAAAATTGTGGAGCATGTGCAAAACTCCGATCAGAACGGCTATATCTGGCACACTACAGGTTCAGGCAAAACCTTGACCTCATTTAAAGCCAGTCAGATCATCATGCAAATGCCTGATGTGGAAAAAGTACTGTTTGTGGTCGATCGTAACGACCTCGATACGCAAACCTCACGCGAATTTAATGCTTTTAAAGCCGACAGCGTCGACAGCACCGATAACACATCGACCTTGGTAAAACAGCTCGATCAACGTCATGACAAACTGATTGTGACCACCATACAAAAGCTCAATCGGGCCATCAGCACCGAACGTTATTTAGAATCGATTGATTATCTTAAAAATAAAAAAGTGGTCTTTATTTTTGATGAATGTCATCGCAGTCAATTTGGTGAGACCCATCAGAACATCAAAAAATTCTTCAGCAATGCACAAATGTTTGGTTTTACCGGTACGCCTATTTTTGAAAAGAATAGCCAAAGCAAAGCAGGTTTAAAACTGACAACAGATTACCTGTTTAATGAATGTTTGCATAAATACGTGATTGTCGATGCTATCCGCGACCGTAACGTATTGCAGTTCCAAATTGATTATCGGGGCAAATACACCGCCAAAGGCATGGCGACCAATGAAAGTTATGAGGAAGATGTGGAAGGCATCGATACCAAAGAACTGTATGACAACCCGCAACGCCTTGAAATGATTGCCCGTTACATTGTCAATATTCACGATACCAAAACCCGTAATCGTGAATTTACCGCAATGTTCTGTGTCAGTTCGGTCGAAACACTGACCCAATATTACGACCTCTTTGAAAAGGTGCAGGCTGAAAAGCAAATTGAAGATGAAGCACAAGGTCGGATATTTAAGCCTTTGACCATTGCAACCATCTTTTCCTATGCGGCAAATGAGGCTGTACCGACTGATGATTTAACTGGCTTGATTCACGAAGAAGCCGCAGATATTCCAAGTCAGGTCAACTCATCCAGTCGGGATAAGCTGGATCGTTACATTGCCAATTACAACCGACAGTTTAAAACCAACTACAATTCTGGTGATCAATTTTATGCGTACTACCGCGACATTGCACAGCGCGTAAAAAACAGACAGATTGATATTCTAATCGTGGTCAATATGTTCCTCACGGGCTTTGACTCTAAGCCGCTAAATACCTTGTATGTCGATAAAAATCTAAAATATCATGGCTTGATTCAAGCATTCTCTCGTACCAACCGTGTCTATAACGATAAAAAACCATTTGGCAATATCATCTGTTTCCGTAACCTGAAACGTGCAACGGATGAAGCGCTGGCACTATTTTCCAATAAAGAAACGACCAAGATCGTCTTTGTTCCAAGCTATGCGGAAATCGAACAGGATTATCAAGCAGCGGTGAGCAAACTGTTTGCCTTAACGCCCAATTACCAATCAGTCGACGATCTTGTTACTGAAGAACAGCAACTGGAATTTATTAAAGCTTTCCGTGAAGTGATGCGCTACAACGCGCAATTACAAACTTTTATTGAGTACGATCAAGACCAAACACAACTGGATAAACAGCACTTTGCGAATTTCGCCTCTAAGTATGCTGACCTATGCCGTGCTGTTAGAAAGACCACCCAGAAAGAAAAAGTATCGGTGCTGGATGATGTCGATTTTCAACTGGATTTACTGCACAGTGACCGCATTAATGTTGGCTATATTATCAATCTACTACAGCTCGTAATCGATACAGACTCAGAGGACAAGCGTAAGAAGTACCAAGCGCAAATTTACGATTTAATCAGTAGCGATATTAGTTTGCATGATAAGCAAGACCTGATTCAAAAATTCATTGAAGAAAACATGCCTAAAATGATCAATGGACAGAGCGTTCAAACGGCTTTTGCTGCATTTTGGGATGCTGAAAAAGAACAGGCCTATCAGCATCTTTGTAAAGAAGAAAACCTGAAACCAGAAGCGTTGAAGCAGGTTCTGGAGCATTATGAGTTCACCAAACGCCTACCACGTAAAGAAGAGTTGAAGGACTTACCAAACTATAAGGTTAAGCTGTTTGAGCGGGAGAACGTGTTTAGCAATTTGCTGGTCAAGACACGCCAGTTGATTGAGAAGTTTTATACTGGTTTTAATTAAATAATACACTTCAAAATGTGACTTTATTTCCAGAGAGTAAGCAGTGAAATTAGACTATATAGCAGGAACCGTGATCACTCATGATTAAAAATATGGATTCTTTCAAGCTGTCCTATGTGTATTTCTTTCCAGTGGCCTTTTTCCCATTTTTGAATATCTATCAATTTAGAAATGATCCAGATATTAAATCTTGGTTATTTAGAAATTTACTTGTCAGTTTTATAGTTATTTTGATCCCACTTTTTCTTACTTTAAGCATGATGATTACCAAGGTTTTATACAGAGATCAGGATAAAAATACAGAATATCGTTCAATAGGTTTGGGTTTGCTATGTTGTACATTTCTGACAGGAAGTAACTATTACCAATTTCAAAAATTTACAGTAGGAACAGACCTATCCATTGACTATTACCGAATGGCTATAATGATGAGTTTTCTAATCGCTTGTTTTATATCAAGTCTATATTTCATATTGAAATATAAAAAATACTCACAAAAACAATCAGTTAATTTCAATGTAAAAACAATAAGATTTATGGCGAGTACTGCCATTCCATTCTTTATCTCAGTAACTACTTTTTTTGTTGTTTAAATCATCAAAATTTTCAATATTTTAATTTTTATAGTTAATTTTAAATCCACCTTGAAGCAATATTAATTAAGAGGCTTAATATGAATAGTGAAGAAATTTCAAAATTATTTAAATTAGATCAAGTCGATTTTGAACAATGTAAAAGTGCTGAAGAGTATGAGTTAGAATTATCAAACCAAGTGGATGATTTTTTCTTTAAGAATTATTTTAAAAATGAAGAAATATTATTTGCTGCTTTCGATTTTTACTATTCTATAAAACTACTAGAAAATAATGATAATTTAATAACACTTAAAAACTTATTAAATAACAATAAATTATTAAGATATTTTCGAAATAAAAAATTAGGAATCTTTGGTCTTATAATTATAATAACAGCATTTAATAAATCCACAGACTATGATATTTACAATATTGAAAATGAGGAAAATTATAAAAATAATAAAACCCAGAAAATATATGATAATTACATTAAATTCACCAATGAAACAGAGGATTTTTTTGATTTTAAATCATGGTTTAAAGATGAAATTGAATTAATGACAGCAAATTTATATTTATCGTTAAGAGCAATGATTGTTCAAAATGAAAAACAAAGAAAAATTTGTGAAAATTTAATTTTAAACAATTTAGACCTAAAAAACTTATCGGATTTTGATTATATTTTTAATGCTTATATTGATAATATCAAACAATCAAATATAAATAATAAAGAATTAGTTGATAGAGAAAGAGATTTAAAAATTAATAAATTCATTAGAAATTTATATAACATGTTTAAATCTCTTAAAAATCACATTCTTTCCAGTGCTATTATTTGTGAAATAGTTTCAATCATATATGATCGTCAAAAAGATCAACGTAAAATAATGGATTTAATAGATAAAGGAAATCCTCATTTTACAATTACAGAATATGAGAAAAAATATATACGTGATCAAGATCATAATATTATTGCGATGGAAATCGTTAGGTACGGACTCAACAATGACTCCTCCACCTAGTCAAAATCATATATAACAATCTATGTCAAGACCATCTAATCCTGTTTTTTTTGTAGGTTTAAGAGCATTACTCTTTTTTTGATTATTTATAAAAATGCATGTATCTACTTTTTACATGAGAATTGAAATGCTAAAGACAAAAAAAGAAGTCTGCGAATTATTGAGTCTTACACGTGATGGTCTGACAAAGTTACAACAGAAAGATCCATCATTTCCTCGACCTATAAAATTTTCAAAAGAACGTCAAGCTCATGCATATTTTGATATTAAAGAGCTACAGGAGTGGCTTGAGTTAAAAAAATCTGAAAGAGAGGAATATTAAAATGAGTAATATTCTTTTATCTGAATTATCTAAAGATCAATTGATTGAAAAAATTGAAGAATATCCAATTTATGCGTTTCCAAAAATAGTTGCTAATGCGATTCAAAAATCTGCTTATTATCATCATGTTCCTGTTGCAGTCGCGGCTCAAACATATTTAGCTCAAATGTCATTTATCGCACAAAGATTTATTAATGCGCCAAGTGATAAAAAAGAAAATGGACAGCCAGCTAGTCTAGCTGTATTGACAGTTTTTGCGTCAGGCGAAGGAAAAGATGTATGCAAAGATGATGCTGCAAAAATTGCAATCGAAGTCGATAATACGAATATGCAAAGTTATAATGAAGAAATAACAGCATGGAAAATAGCGCATCAAAAAAATAAAGGTGAACGTCCGATTAGTCCTCAATCTATTTTTGTAAGAGCAACCACGCAAGGTGTATTAAAGCATATGAGTATTAGTCCTTCTACAAGTTTTATTTGGAGCACCGGCGAAGGAGGTTATTTATTTGGCGGCTATTCTCTGCAAAGTGATACAAAATCAGATGCTTTAAGCACATTAACAGATTTAGTTGACCGAGGAACAGTAACTACAAACTTAGGAGGTGATGATAGTACTCTTGTTATGAATAAACGTTTTTGTCTAGATATAGCAGTACAAGACGTTGTGGCACGACCATCTCTTGAAAATGAAATGTGCAAAGAACAAGGTTTTTTTGCAAGATTTTTATTTGCTGCGCCTGAATCATTGCCTTTTAAGCAAATCACAAAAGATAATCGTAAATTAAAGTCTTATGATGATAATGATATAAATATGTATTGGAGCTTATGTCGAGAACTGCTTGACCCAATAAATTTAGCTATTGATACAGCTGAAAGACAAGTTATTATGAAAAATGACGAAGCTGACGATATTCATATTGAATATGAAAATTATATTAATTTTGAATCTCAAAAAGATGGTTTATATTATTCTATTCAAGCAAATGCAAAACGAACAAAACAATATGTTTTAAGAGTTGCGGCTATTCTTTCTTTTTTTGAATCTAAAAATATAATTGATGCCAAAATCATGAGAAATGCTATTGATATATGTAAGTATTCTCTAAATCAATGGCTAATATATTATAATAAGGGTGAAAAAACAGATAGTGAAATACTATTTTCGTGGATTAAAGAGCAATATAAACGTGGAAATAAAGTAATTTTAAAATCTAGCATTAATCAAAATGTTAGGAAAGTAAAAACTGCTCAATTAAGAGATGCAGCCCTAAAATACTTAATCGAAGCTGACTATATCAATATAGAAGAAATCGGAAAAAGAGAATATATCTCATTGACTAATAAAGCTCTTGAGAACATCTAAATTGCCTAAAACAACTAAAATATATACATGGTAAGGCTTTGAACGTAGATTGTAATATCTAATGAAGTCTAAATTGTCTAATGCTCAATTTGAGCTTAGACAATTTAGATCATCTTAGACCATAAAATTCAGAATGTAAAACTAGAGTAGGTATAGCGCCAATAAGATTTTAGACAAATAGATCATGTCGCTCTAAGATGCTAAATCATTTTCATCTTTCAACATATCAAGAATAAATAATTTTAATTGAGATACCTTAACTTTGTCAGAAGTCAAAGTATTTAAATTATCGATAACATCAAATTGCTCAGTATCAAAATTAAAATGCTGATCATTTATTAATGCATCCAAATAATCTGCCCAAATTTGCATCATTTTAGATCTTTGTTTCAAATAAAGAGCTTTATTATAAACGCCTTCAACTCCACCAACAGCATGAGCTAAGGCAGTCTCAACATATTCTTTTCTAAAGCCTTTTTCTCTCAAAGTAGTGCTTAAAATATGCCGAAACCCATGCGGAGTCTGGCGTCCTTGGTAACCTAATGACTTTAAGGCTTTATTAAATGTATTATTGGAAATGGGTTGTTTCTTGGTACTTCTGCTAGGAAACAAGAATAAAGAATCACTAGTGATTCTTTTTAGCTCGTTAAGAAGTGATAAGGCTTGTAGTGGTAAAGGGATAATATGCTCTTTCCTTTTTTTCATTCTATGTGCAGGAATAGACCATAGATTTTCCTGAAAATCAAATTCCTCCCATACAGCTTGCCTCATTTCTGATGGGCGGGTACCTAACATAATACTCAATTCTAATCCAATAGCCGTCATTCTATTTGGATATGCTCGTATTTTTTTCAATAATTCTGGCAGCTCTTTTTCTGAAACATGTGGCATATTTTGCTTTTCATGTTTGTCCAAAAATTTTGTAATACCAGTGACTGGATTGTAATCTATACGACCTGTAACTTCTGCAAAATCATAAATCTCTCTGCATAATGTACATAGCCTTTTACCCATTTCAACAATAGGTTTTTTTGTTTTAGGGTGTAATTTTTTTTGAATCGCTTGAAATAACTCTAACCATGCCTTTTTTGTTATTTTTCTATAATCCAGTTTTCCCATGACTGGATAAATATGGTTTTTTAATGCGCCTTCATTTCTAACTCTCGTCGCCTCTGTCCATGTTTTAGTTAAACAAAACTCTATAGCTAATTGCTCAAATGTGAATGAGTTGCTTAATAAATCGGCTTGCTTTTTTTTTTCTCTATCAATTTTTGGATCTATCCCCTCTGAAATTAATTTTCTCATTTCTTCTGCATTTTTTCTTGCAAGTTTTCCGCCGACTGACGGATATCCTCCTAAACCCAACCATGTCCACTTACCATCACTTGGTCTTTTGTATCTTAATTCCCAGCGTTTGTTTCCTTTACTATGAACAGTGAAATATAGATTATTGCTATCTTTAACACGGTACTCTTTTTCTTCAGGCTCTAAACTTGCAAGAGTAGTATCAGATAAAGGATATTTTTTTATATCGACTCTTTTCATAGTTAAAACCTTGTATGGTGATTTTATTACAACTCACAATATACATGGCACCATACAAACAATACAAGACTATACATATTCGTCGCTATTTATGTATATGCATAAAAAAAGCCTTAAACACTGATGTTTAAGGCTTTTTTAGTCATATTTAGTTATGTAACTTCATATGAATTTAAGAATTTGGTGGAGATGGCGGGAGTTGAACCCGCGTCCGCCAGCACTACGCTCGAGAATACTACATGCTTAGATATCGTCTATTGTTTTAACACCAAGTGACCCGACGAACAGGGTACAAGGTGCGATCCTCTAAGTTTGGTATAAAGCCCCGAGGCTTGACTCTATACGGACTTGTGTGCGTGCGCTTCAGTCGGGTTCCCAGACCACAAGTATTCTAGGAAGCGGACAAGCGGCCCTTAGGCAGCTAGAGCGTAAGTTTCGTCGTTTGCGACTATTTAAATGCAAATTTTATTTACGAGAGAAAATGCGCTCTCGGCATGCATCTATGAGTTTCATCACCGGCGTCGAAGCCAATAACATCCCCATGAATGTCTGCACATCATAGCATAACTAAAATAAAATGCTGTGCATTTTATCAACAGTCTGCCACTGATGAACATATTTACTTAATGGAGAGCCTTTTGTTTTTTTCAAGGCCCTTTATAAAAAAAGCTGCCAAAAATGACAGCTTTTTTTTTTTAAAGTTTGGCCTATAAAGCACCATTGCCTAACACGATCCCTTCACGGCGTGGGTCTACCCCACCTGCGTATTTACTTTGATTATTTATATTTACTTTCATAATCGTTGAAATACCACTGGTTTGCGCAGTGTTAGAAATGCCATGCCCTTTTGCTTTTAAGCCTTCAATTAGG
This sequence comes from Acinetobacter sp. 1424608, assembly GCF_000588255.1. NCBI lineage: Bacteria > Pseudomonadati > Pseudomonadota > Gammaproteobacteria > Moraxellales > Moraxellaceae > Acinetobacter > Acinetobacter sp. 1424608. The sequence continues at coordinate 139,031 of NZ_JFXL01000005.1, read as the reverse complement.
TCAACTAAGGAAAGCTGTACATTCGAGCTATCTACATTGGTGTTTTTGCTATTGGTTGCGCCAAAGTTAACAAGCGAAGTGGCCTGCTGTGCGTTTAAGTTCCAGTCCAATGCACCTACCAAAGTTTTAACCACATATTGAATGATGGTACCGCCACCTGGTGAACCTGTTGCCATATAAAATTCATCTGGCGTGGTGCCCTTAAATACTAAAGTTGGTGCCATAGTACTACGTGGGCGTTTGCCGCCTTCTACACGGTTGGCAACCAGCGCCCCAGTGCTGTCATAAGGGTTTGCGCTAAAGTCAGTTAACTGGTTTGACAGCAAGAAACCATCCACCATGTGGAATGAACCCATGCTCGATTCAACAGTCGATGTCATTGAAACCACATTGCCATAGGCATCTACTATCGTGAACTGAGTTGTACCGTGTTCAACAGTGGTGTCGACACCCGAAGCTGGGTTGAAATTACCTGCTGGAGCAACGCCCATACTTTGGTTCGGGTTAATCAATGCTGCACGTTGCTTTAAGTAATTTTTATCAATAAAACTTGGAATACCCTGTGCCGGCAAACGAATAAAGTCGGTATCTGCGACATATTTGTCACGGTCGGCATAGGCCAAACGCTCTGCTTCAGATACTAAATGCACGCCCATCACATCGGGCACACCACCTTCATTTTCAGGTTTTTTAGGTGGATAAAGCGACATATCAAAGTTTTCTAAAATACCTAGCGTTTGCGCAACTGCAATCCCTCCCGAAGATGGAGGTGGCATGGTACATACATAGTAACGGTCACGGTAAGTTGTACAAATCGGGTCGCGTTTTTTAACCTGATAGTTCGATAAATCCTGCAAGGTCATCAAACTTGGAGTAATTGGGGTTCTTGCTGGGTCGTCACCCACGGTTTGCCCTGCTTTTGCCACAATCGCTTGCGCAATTGGACCAGTGTGTAGTGCGTTTGCCCCTTGTGAAGCGAGTGCTTCAAGTGTTCTAGCATAGGCTTTATTGGTCATGGTCTCGCCGACTTTACGTGGTGATCCATCTGGGTAGAAATAGGTCGCCATTGCATTTGCATCGAGCGCTAAATTGTTTGCATTGCTTGCAATTGCATCTGCCAAACGTCCCGGAATGCGAAAACCGTTGTCAGCCAAACCAATCGCTTCACCAAAAAGCTGGTTCCACTTAAGTTTGCCATGTTCTTTTTGCGCTTGTTCAAGTAAACGCATCACACCCGGCACACCAATCGAGCGACCACTACGGCGGGCACTTGGTACAGGTGCTGGTGAATTGGGGTCATATATATTTTGGCGAATTAAATAAAATTCGTTGGCTGCGGCTGGTGCAGTTTCACGGCCATCATAGGCAGTGACTTGTTTGGTTTTGGCATCGTAATACATCATAAAACCACTACCGGCAATGGTACTCGACTGTGGCTCGACCAAACCAAGTACGGCTTGTACCGCAACGGCTGCATCGACTGCGCTACCACCTGCTTTTAACACATCACAACCTGCTTTTACCGCAAGTGGCGTGTTTGCCACCACCATATATTTATCTGCGTATTTAACCGTGTTACCGAGTCTATAACCCGATGCACCCTCTGGTGCCGCTGGATCACCATTTTGGTTTGAACCGACCACCACGCTTGAACCGTCTTGGGCCAGTTTGCTACAACTGGTCGGGTCATTATCTACAATTAAATTGGGCGGGGTTGTATTTGAATCATCCTTGGGCTGATCTGACGAGGAGTCATCTCCACATCCTTGTAATAAACCGACTGCTAATAAACTACTGAACAAAAATGAATATCTTTTATTCACGTGATAACTCCAATATATACGCCTGCCTATCCATGCAATTGCCATGCAAGCTTCTTTGTTTTCAGGTCTTCAGTTTTTTTAATCTTTGATAAAAATAAAGTTTTAATAATATTAAATGATTAAGGGTGTTTATTTTGTGCTCTGTGTGATGTCTCCTTGTTTGTTATCACACTCTTTTATAACTGATTTGCCCAATTCTGGCATGCTTTATTTCTTTAAATACAGGCAAAATTTCCTATTTATAAACTCGCTCATTTTGTAGTAGGCCTAAAAAAAGCACCTCCGAAGAGATGCTTTTTGATGTTTAGTGAGAAGGCATACCGCTAACCTGTTTGGGTTTTGGACACAGCCAAATCACCAGCCCTGCAAAGACAAACACAATCGCAAATAGCAAAAACACATGGTTTGCCGACATGGTAATAGCTTCTTTATCGACTAGATTTGAAATAATTCCAAGCGTCGAGTCAGCCGTAAAACCATTTTGCAAAAGTGTGTTTTGTACTTCAGTCGTATGTAGGTTTGACACCATTTCACTACGGGCAACTTTGGCGTGATCGTCCCACACGGTCACCGCAATTGAAGCGCCAATCGCCCCTGCCATGGTTCTCAAGAAGTTCATGAGGCCCGCAGCAGATGCAATTTCTTGCTGGAGTACCGAACCAAGTGCAATGTTAGACAGTGGGATAAAGAAGAACGGTACTGCAAAACCTTGCAGGATTTGTGGCCAAGCCAGTGCCATAAAGTCGGCATCTGTGGTCCAGAATGCCCGCATTAAGGTCACAATACCCAGCAAAATTAAACCAAAGCTCGCCAGCGCACGCGGGTCATGTTTGGTCGAAAGTTTTGCCACAATTGGTGACATGGTCAAACTACCAAAGCCCATGGTTGCAGTTAAATAGCCGGCCCACGTCGCGGTATAGGAAAGGTTCATTTGCAGCCACTGCGGTATCAATACAATACTACCAAAGAATGCGCCAAAGCCGAGCGACAAAGCCAGTACCGATATGGCAAAGCCCCTATGCCTAAAGACTTTGACATCCACCACGGGGTGCTTATCGGTGAGTTCCCATATCAGGAACACCACAAAACCAATGGCGGCAGTTAAAGCTAAAACCACAATGCTGGTGCTGTTAAACCAGTCGCGTTCATGCCCCAAGTCGAGCATAAGCTGTAACGCACCAATCCACAGAATTAACAGCCCTAAACCAACAGTGTCGATTCTTAAAGAAATGGTTTCTGTTTCGGCTACTCTTAACAAGCGCATAGCTGCTAATACACAGACAATACCAACCGGTAAGTTAATAAAGAAAATCCAGTGCCAAGACAGGTTATCACTAATCAGACCACCCAAAATTGGTCCTAAAATTGGCCCGACGACTGTGGTCATTGCCCATAGGCCCATTGCCTGCGCATGCTTTTCCTGAGGGAAAATACGCATAAGCAAGGTTTGGCTGAGTGGCATAAGTGGACCACCACAAAGGCCCTGCCCAATACGGAAAAACACCAACATTTCTAACGATGTTGCCAAACCGCATAGGAAAGAAAAGACCGTAAAGCCAATTAAACCAAAGATAAAAACCCGTACCGTTCCAAAGCGGCCTGCCAGCCAACCCGTTAAAGGTACACAAATCGCTTCTGCAACTGCATATGAAGTAACGACCCATGTTCCTTGTGTGCTTGAAACAGCAAGGTTACCGGTAATATGCGGTACAGAGACGTTGGCAATGGTCGTATCAAGTACGACCATAAAGTTCGACAAGGCAATAACAAACGCTGCCAGTAGTAAACGGCCACCGCTTAACTCGGCAAAAGGTGTTTGCGTTTTCATAAGCGTTTACTTCGCAGATAAGTCGACTTTTGCTTCCATCGACAAGCCAACACGTAATGGGTGTTCAGCAAGTTCTTTCGGGTCAAGTGCAATACGAACCGGTAAGCGTTGAACCACTTTAATCCAGTTACCTGTTGCGTTTTGAGCCGGAATTAAGGCAAAGGCAGAGCCTGTACCACCAGAGAAGCCCACCACTTTGCCGTGGTATTCAACATCATCACCATATAAATCTGATGTTAATGTGACTGGCTGACCTGGGCGGACTTTTTTCAACTGACTTTCTTTGAAGTTAGCATCTACATATAAATCATTGAGCGGCACAATCATCATCATGCTTGTACCCGGTGCAACGCGTTGACCCACTTGAATATTACGGCGTGTAATCACACCATCAACTGGTGCACGAATCACGGTACGTTCCAAGTCAAGCTGAGCTTGTTCTACATGCGCTTGTGCAACTTGTACATCCGGAGTCGAGGTTTCGCTTACACCCTGAATTAACGCTTCGTTTGCAGCTAAGGTGCTTTCGGCTGCCTTACGACTAGAAGTCGCTTGTGCAAGGCCGGCTTTAGCAAGCTCTAGCCCTGCTTTAGCAGTTTCAACCGCACTTTGTGCTTTGGTGAGTTCTTCTTTAGACACAGCGCCAGATGCCGCAAGCTGTGCACGGCGGTTCAGTTCTAAAGCAGCTTTGTCATAGTCGGCTTGTGCTTGAGCAACCTGTGCTTTAGCACTGTTAATTTCGTCAGCACGAACCACCACTTGAGAGTTTAAAGAACTACTGTTTGCCGCAGTTTGTTTATATTGGCGTTTTGCTTTGGCAAGCTCTGCCTCGGCTTGTGCCAACGCGATTTTGGCATCACGGTCATCAATACGAACCAGCACATCACCGCGGTGTACTGTTTGAGTATCTTTTACCAAAACCTGAGCGACCTGTCCGCTAACCATTGAGGTAATTTGCGCGGTTTCTGCACCGACATAAGCATTATCCGTACTCACCGAGTGATTTAAAAATAATGCCCAGATTGCATATAAAATAGCGGCGATCAATAAAATCAGCGCAAAGAAACCAAGAAATTTTTTGCGCTTGTTTTGCATGTTGTCATCCGAGGCAGATGTTGTTGGCACTGTTTCTTGTACATTGCTTTGTGCATCAGTCATGGTATGTTCCTAAAGATGAGTTGGCTTTGCCATCAATCTCGCACTACACCTTGTTATAGAGTTTTTATTTTTCTATAAACAAGACATACCGCATTGTCAAAGGAGACAATTTTAACGCTAAAACCTCATGATATGAGAATAAAAAAATATAACTCATGCGTTCGTTCTAATTAAATTAATGTTTATCTCAAGATTTTTATGAAAATTCCAGCTTTTCAAGCACTAAAAAAAGCGCACATGGCGCTTTTAAATCGTTCAATTCATCGCCTAATAGGCATATGAAGCGATACCCGCAGCGATGGCTTTATCTTCATCATTGACCATCGTCATACGCATAGTGCAGCCCTTACGACCTAAACGTAACACTTCCGCGCGTGCAATAAAATACTTACCGCGTCCCGGCGCTAAATAATCTACACGCATATCTACAGTTGCCAATCGCGATACTTGCTTAATGGTTTCGGTTAAAGTTTCTGGGGTCGAACGGCGATAGAGATGTTCCATTGCTACAATTCCACCAATACTGTCGAGCAAAGTTGCAGCAACGCCGCCATGCAAAATCTGAAATGCAAGATTGCCAATCAGGTTGGGTTGCATCTCGATATAGCCTTCAATGTGCCCGTCCACCACACGCATAATCATTCCACTATGCTTAAAAAAAGGAGAGCTATTAAACGCCTTACATAACTGGTTGAGAACCACAGTTAGGTCAGTTTTTGCACCTAAATGGATGTTCCCAGTCCAATTTTTCTTTTCATCACTCATACATTGCCTAAATTTAAAAGCATGATAAACACCCATAATTTTGTACAAATCCAGCATTATGGGGCTACAATACAGCAGTCGGTTGACAGTAATGGAATATCCGCCAACCTATCCTAGTGTAATACCGAACATCGAGATTGTTATGACTTATACGTTCAATCGTCCTGCATTTCCAGCCACTCGCATGCGCCGTATCCGTAAAAATGACCAGTTGCGTGCGATGGTCAGCGAAACACAGCTCACTACCAATCACTTGATTTATCCAGTATTTGTATTACCAGGACAAAATCAGACCCAAGATATTCCAAGTATGCCAAACATTCAGCGTTTGTCGGCAGATTTGTTACTGAAAAAAGCTGAAAGACTTCTGGAATTGGGCGTATCAAAACTGGCTCTTTTTCCAGTTACCCCGCAAGAAGATAAAAGCCTCACCGCAGAAGCTGCATGGCGTGAAGATGGTTTAGTACAAACCACTTGTCGTCTGCTTAAAAAAGAATTACCAGAAATGGTGTTAATCACTGATGGTGCACTCGACCCATACACGACTCATGGTCAAGACGGCATTATTGATGAAACTGGCTATGTGCTCAATGACGAGACTGTAGAATGCTTGATTAAACAAGCCTTAAGTCACGCAGAAGCAGGTGCCGAAGTGATTGCACCAAGTGACATGATGGATGGCCGCATTGGCGCGATTCGTCAGGCTTTAGAAGCCAATGGTCACATCTATACCAACATCATGGCCTACTCTGCTAAATATGCGTCTAGCTTCTATGGTCCGTTCCGTGATGCTGTTGGCTCTGCATCCAACCTCAAGGGTGGTAATAAATATAACTACCAGATGGACTTTGCCAACCGTGCCGAAGCTTTACATGAAATCGCACTTGATATTCAAGAAGGCGCCGACATGGTGATTGTAAAACCGGGCATGCCTTATCTGGATGTGGTACGTGAAGTGAAAGATACCTTTGGTGTTCCTACATTCATTTACCAAGTGAGTGGTGAATATGCAATGTTAGCTGGCGCGATTCAAAATGGCTGGTTATCAGATTCAGTCATTTTAGAATCACTCATGTGCTGCCGCCGCGCTGGTGCAGACGGAATCTGGACTTACTTTGCAGAAACCGCTGCTGAAAAACTCAAGGAAATGAACTAAGTTCGCAGAGAAAGGATAACACTGCATGCATATTGCAATCATTGGCGCGGGCATAAGTGGATTAATGTCTGCGCTGGAGTTGGTTGAACAAGGCTGTAATGTCAGCATTTTTGATCAACAACAAGCGGGACAAGCAGCCTCTTGGGCTGGCGGAGGCATTCTCTCTCCGATGTACCCATGGCGTTATGTGCATGCAGTGAACCAACTTGCCCAATTTGGTAAAGCCTCTTATCAAGCATGGAACCAAAAGCTCTACCCTATTACAGGGATTGATTTTGAAATTCATGACACAGGCATGCTGATTTTTGATGAAGAAGATTTTGACGTCGGACTTTCCTACGCCGAGCAGCATCAAGAACCGATGCAACGCTGTGAATATTTACAGCGCGATGCCCTAGAACAAGTTAATCCACATATTTCCGATCAGTTTCAAGAAGCAATTTATTTCCCCGAACTGTCTAATATTCGTAATCCACGCGTATTACAGTCCCTGATTAGCTATTTAAAGCAACATCCAAATGTTGAGTTTTTTGAACACACTCCTGTTAAAAAACTGATTCAAAATGGCGATGTGATACAAGCGCTCCAAACCGAAGATGGTCGCAAACATACAGCAGACCATTTTGTAATAACTTCGGGCGCTTGGAGCCATTACTGGAACTCACAATTACAACTCGAAATTCCAGTCGAACCTGTTCAAGGTCAAATGCTGTTATTTAAAACCCCTGCTCACTGGCTACCGACCATGTGTATGAATCGAGTCATGTATTTGATTCCACGTATGGACGGTCATATCGTATGCGGGTCAAGCATGGCACATCGCGGCTTTGACACGTCTACCGACGAAACGACTCAGCACAATATTTTAGAAGCTTGTTTAGAAATGGTGCCTGAACTGGCCGATTTCCCGATTGTACATCGCTGGGCAGGCCTCAGACCAAGTTCACCAAATGGCGTTCCCTATATTGGCAAAATGCCTGAAATGGATAACCTGTGGGCAAACTTTGGTCATTTTAGAAATGGCTTATGCATGGGCGCAGGCTCTGCACAATTGCTCCGTCAGCTTATGCTGAGTCAACCGACATTAGTGAATGCCAAAGCATATTCCCCTGAGCGTTTGCAAAATAAAATCTTAGCCTGACGCCAATATATTCTCTAAAGCCATTTTTAACTGAGGATAAGTAAACTCAAATCCTTCAGCTTGTAAGGCAGCAGGTTTAACGTATTGACCATTTAAAATCAATTGCGACTGTTCTGCTAACAAACAGCGAAAAACCGTGCTTGGTGCTGACAACATTGGTTTCTTATTAAGTACCGCAGCAGCTTGCTCAACAAATACCTTTTGAGTCACGTTTTCTGGTGCCACGACATTATGAATTTGAGCAGATTGAGGATGCTTAAATATAAACTCGATTGCACTTAACACGTCTTCAATGTGTACCCAAACAACAGGTTGACGGCCATGACCAATTTGACCCACTAAATTGAGTCGAATAGGAAATAACATTTTAGGCAAAATGCCACCGCCCTGCCCAAACACTACACCTAAGCGAATAATTTTAGTGTTTTGCTGAGCGTCTGCTAACGCTGCTCGTTCCCATTCTTGGCAAAGTCGAGACATAAAAATAGGCTGTGGTGCACCTTGTTCGGTGCACACCTCTACCCACTTTTCTTGAACATCAATCCCGTAATAACCAATCGCTGAACCAGAGACAATCACTTCTGGAAAAATTTGAGATTGCTTGAGCCATGCATACAATTTTCGAGTCGTATTTACACGGCTTTCGATGAGTTGTTTTTTACGTGACTCGGTCCAGTGTTTCTCACCAATATTAGCACCTGCCAAATTCACCACATAGTCAATTTTATGGGTCGTAATATCTTCAAACTTTTGTACCCACTGTAAGGCAGGATGGTCAGATTCCTTTCCAGCCTGCCGTGTAACAGCAATCACATTATAATTTTTTTGTAATAGGAACTTAATTAAGTGCGTTCCGATAAAACCACTAGCACCCGTGATTAATACATTCTTATTCATATTTCCTCCTAAGCTGAGGACAACTGTTTTATTTCATTATATAAAACTCATTTATATTTAATCGTAGCTGTTTTTGTAGTGATCTATTGTACATTCAACATTTTGTCAGCCATGCGCTGTGCCTGTTTGCCATAAAACCAGTAGGTAATTAAATAAAGCGGAATAGCCAGCATTAAAATCATAATGACCATAATACTTAAGAACTGAGGCTGCTTGAGGTAAAGCATAAAGTTTTGCAAAATTTCAGGGTCTTGTCTTGAAAATAAAAACAAACCAAATAAAACACCGCATAAGTTATAGCTCCAAAATATAAGGGTAAATCCTAAAGTAAATTTCTTTTTTTCTTGTACAGTCGGAGCACGGTGTTCTTTCTTTAAAAATCTAAATAAGACAAAAATCATTGCGCCTAAATAGGGAACGGCTGTTAAAATACCACCTACACTCGCTGGCAATAGTGCTGCAACAACACCTACAATTAAGGTGAGCACAATGCATAAACCAAAAAACCAGAGAAAGTAAGAACGTAATTTGGTCATATTTTTGCCTAATTTATGGGTTCAAAAAATAATTATAAATTTTTTTCGATTTTTTTTCATTTTTCTGTCAACCAATCCGAATCTCTTAACGTTATATAGAGTAACAAGGTCGCAGCAACCGAATACTTCCTTTGCACGGCATCCGCAAAATTGTTTCGGTGACCTTTCATTACGACTCTTTCTTCCTTCAGATTAGGTTTTGTTAGCAGCCAAACCCTTGATGAAGTCTTTGACCGACGATTCTCTCATCACTCGAATCGTCGGTTTTTATTTTCTAGTATTTTCATTTATTTTACGCTCACCATACACAATCGTTATTTCATAGCCATGAAAGGCATGCCTATACTTTTTACACCATAAAAATACGATTTAAATAATATGAACACTATTGCCTATTTCGAAATCCAGTCTTCAAACCCTGCCCGCGATGCGCAGTTTTATCAAGCTGTGTTTGGTTGGCAATTTAAACTCGATGAAAGCTTACCGATTGAATATTACCGCATAGAGACACCTTCAATTATGGGTGGTCTATTAAAACGCCCTGCTCAAACACCGCCAATGGAATATGGCACCAATGCATTTACTTGTTCGGTTCAGGTGGAAAATTTCGATGAGGTAGCTGCAAAAATTTTAGCGCAAGGCGGTATTGTCGCAATGGATAAATTTGCTATTCCGGGCCGCGCTTGGCATGGCTATTTTGTCGATTTAGACCACAACGTTTTTGGTATTTTCCAAGTCGATGAAAATGCAGCTTAAAGATTTTATTTAACAACTCTAATTTATTTTTAATGTATAGCCACCGCTTTTTATCGGTGGCTATTTTATTTTATTTATTCAACAAAGCTAAAGCTGGCTTCACATGTAATTGGAAAATTTACCGAGTTGGCAATCATACATTCGCGATGTGCTTCTTCATGCAGTTTTGCTGCAAGCTCTGGGTCAGCACCTTTTTCTAACACAACCTCAGGCCTTAAAATAATTTGGGTAAAGTGACCACGTTTGACCGGATCTGTATCTTCCATAAACCCAAGTGCATGGTCAACATAACTCACAACGTGAATATGATTGACTGCACAAAGGTGTAAATACCAAAGCTTATGACAAGCTGAAGCTGACGCGACCAATAAATCTTCCGGGTTCCATCTGGTCACATCGCCTAAATAGGCAGGGTCTGATGAACCTTGAATAGTCGTCTTTTGAGGATGCTGAATACTAAAGTCTCGTTTATAAGAACGATAAGATGAAGTGCCTGTACCCGTATTGCCTTCCCACTGTATTTTTACTTCGTATTTATGAATAGCCATTTTGTTCTCAAAGTTCATGGTTTGACCTGATAGTAACAAAGCAAAGCTTAAAGTGAACAATTTAATTCAGGTCTTACTGGGGGCTTAAATAACGAGCACTTTAAAATGTCTTGATAAAATCTCCTGCCAATTTATGCTAACGTATCTGTGTTTATTTTGGCTTGATGTCTGTTTCTATGTCCGTACATTTTCTACATACTTCTGACTGGCATTTGGGGCAGTTTTTTTATAATCACTCACGACATTACGAACACCAACAATTTTTAAGCTGGTTGCTCACTCAAATTCAAGAAAAACAACCTCATGCCCTGCTTATTGCTGGCGATATTTTTGATGTCATTAACCCGGGTTCTCAGGCACAAAAACAACTCTACCAATTTTTAGCAGATGCACATCGTATTGCACCGCACATGCAAACACTCATGATTGCGGGTAACCATGACTCAGGCTACCGTATTGAACAAGTCGAACCGCTTTTAGAAAAATACAATGCAAAAACCGTGGGCGTAGTTCGCTGGAATGAAGATAAAACCCTAGATCTCGACCGACTACTTTTACCTATTTATAATCAAAATCAAGAAATTGTGGCGTGGTGCCTTGCCCTGCCTTTTTTACGCTCGGCTGAAATTACGGGCTTTAACGAACATACCACCAATAGCAAAAATGCAATTGCCTATTTGCACCAGCAACTGATTGCCGAAGCCAAACGTCGTAAGACACCGGACCAAGCGCTTATTTTGATGTCACATGCCCATATGCAAGGTGGCGAGACATCCGACTCTGAACGCCCAATTATTATTGGTAATGAAGAGGCGCTTTCAACGACATTATTTGAAGATGCGGTCGACTATGTCGCTTTAGGGCACTTACATAAACCACAAAAAGTAGGCCAGCCGCACATTCGTTATAGTGGTTCACCCATTCCACTTTCTTTTAGTGAAATTAACTATAAACACCAAGTAGTTGAGGTCAAAATTGACCCTTCTCAAGAGACAGATAGCCGTTTGCAATTTGAAGCTATCGAAATTCCGCGCTGCATACAATTGCACCGCATTCGTGGTGAGCTAAACGAAGTACTGCAACAACTCAAAGCCTTACCACACGGCGTGATTGAAAATATTGACCACCGTGAATATGTCGATATTGAATATTATAGTTTAACGCCGCCTCAGCCGAATTTACGTCAGCAGTTTGAAGCAGCCCTGCCACCTGACCGCTATCGTTTAGTGCGTATTTCACGTCAATATGTAAACAAAGACACGACTAATTCAAATACTACCCAGCACATTGCTCTTGAACCGCCAACACCAGAAAAGCTCTTTCAAAATATTTGGGAAAAACAAGGTTACAGCGCCGATGATGCGGTCTTAAAAGATTTTCTGAGCCTAGTACAAGAAGCACAAAAACATCTTGAAAATGATGCAAGCCATTAAGGATATGTCATGAAAATTTTATCCATTCGAATAAAAAATCTGGCATCGCTTGCTGATGAACATTTTATTGATTTTGAAAGCGCACCTCTGGCCCATGCAGGTCTTATTGCAATTGTGGGGAAAACTGGCGCAGGTAAATCGACCATTTTAGACGCGATGTGCCTAGCCTTATTTAATCGGGTTCCACGTCTAAAAGACAGCGATGGTAAGTTAAAAGATGTCGATGGTTCCGAGTTACTGACCAATTCGCCTTTAACCGTCTTACGCCGTGGTACAGGGCATGGTTTTGCTGAGCTTTGCTTTATTGCACAAGATCAAAAACGCTATTTGGCTCGTTGGGAAATTAAACGTGCACGTGAAAACCCAAATGGCAAATTACAAAGCGTGCAACGTCACTTAAAATGCCTAACCGATGGTGTGGTACTTGCCGACAAAGCCAAAGCGGTTGATGAAAAAGTTAAGCAAATTACCCAGCTTTCTTTTGAACAGTTTACGCGTGCCGTATTACTTGCTCAGTCAGAAGTCACTGCATTTTTAAAAGCTCGAGACAGCGAACGCGGTGAATTACTTGAGTACCTAACCAACTCCAGCATTTTTGCTAAAATTGGTGAACTGGCTTTTCGTAAAACAGCAGATATTGCAAAACAGCGTAAACAGCTGGAAGAGTTTTTAGGTCACATTGAAATTTTGTCTGATGAAGAGATTGCTGCATTTACCGAGCAATACCAGCAAGCTGAACAAAACTATCAACAGTTAGAACAACAAAAACATGTCTTAGACAAACAGCAACAATGGTTTGAACGCAAAGCAAAACTTGAACAAGAAGTTCAAGCGAAACAGCAACAGTTTCAAACTCAGCAAAATCACCATCAACAACTGGCTAGTGAACGTGAGCAATTAAAACGTCTCGAAGTTTTCTCTGAAATACGCCCACAAGTTTTTCAGCAAGCTCAAAATTTACAAACACTACAACAACTTGAGCCGCAAATTCAGCAAGCTCAAACTAAGTTTAATGACCTGCTACAAATTTTTGAAACGGGACAAAAACAATATCAACTTGCAGAACAACAGCTCAAACAAACCCTCGATTTTGAGCAACAGCATCAACATGCTTTAAATCAAGTTCGACAGTCCATTCAAGAACGTGCTTTTATTGCCGATGAATATAAAAAGTGCAAAGAAAAAAGACAGGTACTTGAGCAAAAGCTAAGCCCAATGCAACAACAGCAAAACGCTGTACAACAGCAGATTGCACAGCTTGAGCAGAACAAAATTCATTTACAACAGCAGCTGATCCAGACTCAGCAATATGCTGTATTAGATAAGGGTCTTTCAGCACATCTACATCAGCTTGGGCAATTTATTCAAAATTACCAAACGATTGAACAACAGCTTGGCAACCCTACCCTTACTCGCCAAAAGCTATCGGAAGCTAAAAGCGAACTCGAACAACTCGTAACTTCACTAGGCACCCTTGAACAGATTGAGTTAAAGCTTGAACAACAGCGTAAAGACAAAGATCAAAAACTTGCTCAAATTACTCAGTTAGATCTGATTCAACAGAAAATAAAAATTTATCATGAGATATATTCTGAGCTTCAGCAATTCACCGAAAAACATACTCAAGCCTCCGCGCAAGAGCAGCAACTTAAAACCGTTTGCCAGTTAGCTGAACAAGACTACCAAACAGCAAAAACTGAACGTGAAAAACTACAACACATCCTACAACAGCAGCGTTTACTACACACCGAAAATATTGAGCAGTTACGGGCCAATCTTAAAGAAGGTGAAGCGTGTTTAGTCTGTGGAAGTACCCATCACCCCTACCGTGTTGATGACAGTGCGGTCTCCAAAGCCTTGTTCGATTTGCAGCAACAGCAAGAGCAACAAGCTATTGCACTCGAGCAAACTAAGTTTAATGCATGGCAAACCCAGCAACATGTACTTACTCAGTGCCGTGCCGAGCTTGAACAAGTTCAGAAATACCTAGCTCAACTGCAAGTAAAACAAACGCACTTACAGCAAGAACTTGAGCAAGGGTTTAACCTCAATCAATTACACATTGAGCTTAATCAAGCACCTGAACAAATCTTACAAACACTTAATGAGCTGAGACAAGCGACACAAACTGCCATAAGTTCATTTGATTCAGAAAATGTGCGTTTAACCCAAGCCATTAAACAACACAATCAGCTTGTTCAAACGATTCAGCGTAATGAAAGCTTGCTCAATACGGCACAGCAATGGCAACAACAAGTTCAACATATTGTCGAGTGTTTGTCGGAAACCGAACAGCAGGCATGGCAGCAAGCAAGTAGCCAAACAGCTAAGCAGACTTGGGCTATTTTGGATGCACGTGCTAAGCAACTTGAACAACAAGAACAGTTTTCACAGCGTTTTGAACAACAGCAGCAAGAACTTAAAATGTTGACTGCTAGTCTTGAACAAATGGTCAAGCAAATTGATGAGATCGATCAAAACCTCCAAGAGATTACGCTTAAAGGTCAACAAAATAATGAAAAAGCAGTATCGCTCATTCAGCAAATGACGGGCCGCACAGACATTAAACCGCATGAATGGTTAATTGAGCATGATGCTAAACGTCAGCACCAACAAACAGCGTATCATGAGGCTAAACAGCGTTTCGAACAAACCAGACAACACTTTGAACAGCAAAAACAGGTGCTCGATCAACTTAAACATCAGTATCAACACACTGCACATCATCAACAGCAAATTGATGAGCAAATTCAAAACTGGTTAAAAGCCCATACTGATTTTCAGGCATCTGATCTTACGGCGCTCATACAGATTAATTCTGCACAAGAGCAAGACATTCGTAACCGTCTTAATCATGCCGAACGTTTATTAAGTGAAGCCTCTTCTGCCCTTAAAACGATGCAAGAGCAATTAAGCGAGCACTTACAAACTCAGCCAGATATTGAATATGAAAAACTCGTTATACTCATTCAAGACAATATTGCAAAGCTCAAAGCACAGCTTGAAGTACGTGACGGGCTAAAGCTGAAACTTGAATTACATCAGCAAAACCTTGCCAAACAGCAAAAATACGCTGAGCAAATTCAAAATATTCAGCAAGAAGAACACCGCTGGAGTAAAATTTCAGGCTTGATCGGTGATGCCAAAGGTAAAGAGTTCCGCGACTACGCTCAGCAATATCACCTAGATATTTTAGTTGAACATGCCAACCAACAACTGGCGATGCTTTCTCAGCGTTATACGCTAAAACGCCTAGATCAGTCCTTAAGCCTTGCCATTATTGATCATGACATGGATGGAGAAACCCGCTCAGTTGCTTCTTTATCTGGTGGAGAGTCATTCTTAACTGCACTGGCCTTGTCTTTAGCAATTGCCAATATGGCATCGGGTTCAATGAAAATTGAATCACTATTTATTGATGAAGGCTTTGGTACTTTAGATGCCTCATCTTTGCACATGGTCATGAATGCTTTGGACCAATTGCAAAATCAGGGACGTCAGGTCATTCTCATCTCACACATTCAAGAAATGCATGAGCGTATTCCTGTACAAATTCAGGTGAAACCACTTGGCGCTGGCGCGAGCACCATTGAAGTGGTAGGTTAATTTAATCTGGGTACTTATCTTAAATTTGATTGAATCTTATATAAAAGAGGGGCGTATGAATTACGCCCCTCTTTTATTGTATGGTCTTGTACTAATTTTTTATTTTTTAAACATCAAAAATTAATTCACGCAGAGTACGACAATTGCGAAACCAATACAGTACAGACCGAATAAATGCCAGCGTCCATGTTCTAACCATGAAGACAACCATTTTAATGCTAAAAGCCCAGCACCAAAGCTAAAGCACATCCCTAATAAGCTTGGAACTATCGAATGGAATACTTGTCCATGAGCTACGGTTTGTAAGCCTTGAGCGTGAACTAAACGATATAATTCTTTTAGAATTACTGCTGGCGTTAATACCACAGCCAATGCAAAACTGAACTCTTCAGCTTTTTGGCGAGATACACCTAAAAATAATCCTGTAGAAATTGTAGCGCCAGAACGTGAAAAGCCACGGAAAGGTAAACATAACGCCTGTACTGCCCCAATAATAGAAGCACTACGCAAACTGATTTCACCTGATTGTCCGCGATCTAAACGCGAAGATAAAATAATCAGGACACCTGCCGAAATCAGTGCAGCCGCCATTAATTTTGAGTTACTAAACAAATGCTCAATTTCGAAACTGCTCGCGCCGCCGAAGAATACATGTTTAATAATAGATTGGAGCGCTAAACCGAGTACACCAGTAATTAGGGTTGCTAAAATAATATAGAAGGCTTGTTTTTTAAAACTTTCCCAAGAAGAAAGATAAGTCTTTTTCCAAGATTTCCAAAAGTAAACGATCACGGCAAACATCGTACCTGTGTGCAACATCACAAGTAAGAAGGTCATGTCAGGTGCAGATGGATCATACCCCATTAACTTTTCAGCTAAAATAACGTGTGCGGAACTAGAAACCGGCAATAATTCAGCAAAGCCCTGAATAATTGCCAGAATGAAAACATGCAACAAATCCATACATTACACACTCAAATATTAAAATATCTGGTTTATAAATGAGGAAAATTAAATTTAAATTAACCGATTACAGTTTCGCCACAAAATATTTAACTAAACCTTAAAAGTTATTTTTTTACAACAGGATCACGTTTTCCAAACAAAGCAGTTCCCACACGAACCATAGTTGAACCTGCAGCAATTGCAGCATCCAAATCGCCTGACATCCCCATACTTAACGTGTCCCAGTCTTGCGCGTGGGCATGTTGCTCTTTCACCTCATCAAATAGTTTTTTAGCATCTGCAAAAGCGGCAGTATTGTCTGGTGCCGGAATTACCATTAAGCCACGCAGCTTGATTTTCGGCAGTTGACTTATTTGAGCAACCAATTCAGCAACTTCTTCTGGTGCACAGCCATCTTTAGTGTCTTGCCCATCAATATTGACTTGCAAACAAATATTAAGTGCAGCTTGATCATCACCACGTTGGTTAGATAAGCGCTCTGCAATAATTAAACGATCTACTCCATGTACCCAGTCAAACTTTTCAGCCAAATGCTTGGTTTTGTTACGTTGAACATGCCCAATAAAATGCCATTCAATATCTAAGTCATGCAGAGCTTCTATTTTATCCAAAGCTTCTTGTAAATAATTTTCGCCGAATGCTCTTTGTCCCGCTGCATACATTTCACGCAATTTTTCACTCGGATGTGTTTTAGACACGGCTAAAAGTTGCACAGTTTCAGGCGCACGCTGAGCATGTTCACAAGCAGTTCTGATTTGCTGTAATACGTGCTGCCGCGCATCTTGCAGGTAATTCATTGACAAGGTTCTCATTTTCAAAAAACTTTTTTGCTTTTCACCTAAAGCGAGGTGTTGGTAAGCCTCGGTGAAAGCCGTATATTATTCTACAAAATAATGACATATTTTGATTTACTTGGGGAAATTATGGATATTACAGAGCTACTCGCCTTCTCTGTGAAAAATGGCGCATCCGATTTGCACTTATCAGCTGGTATGCCACCAATGATTCGGGTCGATGGTGAAGTTCGTCGTATTAACTTGCCAGCCTTAGAACATAAAGATGTCCACCGCCTCGTTTATGACATCATGAATGATAAACAGCGCCGTGACTATGAAGAAAAACTCGAAACTGACTTTTCTTTTGAAGTACCGAATGTTGCGCGTTTCCGTGTGAATGCATTTAACCAAAACCGTGGTGCTGGTGCAGTATTTCGTACCATTCCATCTAAAGTCCTCACCATGGAAGATCTAGGTCTAGGGCAAATCTTTAAAGATATTTGCGACTATCCTCGTGGCATTGTGCTGGTGACAGGACCAACAGGTTCGGGTAAATCAACTACGCTTGCAGCGATGCTCGATTATATTAATGAAAACCGCTATGACCATATTTTAACGGTGGAAGACCCAATCGAATTTGTACACCAATCTAAGAAATGTCTGATTAACCAACGTGAAGTGCATCGTGATACACATGGCTTTAATGAAGCCCTTCGCTCAGCACTACGTGAAGACCCAGATATTATTTTAGTCGGTGAGATGCGTGACCTTGAAACGATTCGATTAGCACTTACTGCTGCCGAAACAGGTCACTTGGTATTTGGTACGCTTCACACCACATCGGCTGCAAAAACCATTGACCGTGTGATTGACGTATTCCCTGCCGAAGAAAAAGACATGGTTCGTGCCATGCTGTCTGAATCTCTACAAGCCGTTATTTCTCAGACCCTGCTTAAAAAGAATGGTGGTGGTCGTGTTGCGGCACATGAAATTATGATTGGTATTCCGGCTATTCGTAACTTAATTCGTGAAAACAAAGTCGCACAAATGTATTCAGCTATTCAGACTGGTGCTAACCATGGCATGACAACCCTCGACCAAAGCCTAAAAGGTTTGGTTTCACGTGGTGTAATTAGTCCACAAACAGCCCGTACAGCGGCGAAACAGCCTGAATCATTCCTATAAAAACAATAAAATAGCGAGAATACAATTATGGATTTTAATGACTTGCTCAACCTGATGGTTGAAAAAAAATCATCGGATCTTTTTATTACAGATGGTGTTGCACCATCGATGAAGATTAACGGGCAAATTGTTCCAATTTCAAAAAATAGCCTTTCAGGTGAAGTAATTGGTCAACTCTTACATTCCATCATGAGTGAAAAACAACGTAAAGAATTTGCAGAGACTCGTGAATGTAACTTTGCCATCATGAACCGCGATAAAACGGCGCGTTTTCGTGTCAGTGCTTTTCAGCAACGTGACATGCCAGGTATGGTACTACGTCGAATTGAAACGAAAATTCCTTCAATTGATGACTTACAGTTGCCGACTGTGCTTAAAGATTTATCGATGACCAAACGCGGCATTATTATTTTCGTAGGTGCAACAGGTACAGGTAAATCGACTTCATTGGCTTCAATGATCAGCCATCGTAACCATAACTCTAAAGGCCATATTATTACCATTGAGGACCCGATTGAGTTTATTCACGAACATGCAGGCTGCATCATTACTCAACGTGAAGTCGGTATTGATACGGACTCTTTCGAAATTGCTTTAAAAAATACATTACGACAAGCACCTGATGTGATCTTAATTGGTGAGATTCGTTCTCGTGAAGTCATGGACTACGCAATTGGCTTTGCTGAAACAGGTCACCTTGTATTAGCTACAATGCACGCCAACAACGCCAACCAAGCACTCGACCGTATTATTCACTTTTTTGAAAGTGACCGTCATAGCCAGCTCTACATGGACTTGTCTCTTAACTTAAAAGCCATGATTGCACAGCAGCTTATTCCAACACCAGATGGTAATTCACGCCGTGCAGCGATTGAGATCTTAATTAACTCACCATTAATTTCAGACTATATCCGTAAAGGTGAAATTCATGAAATTAAGGACTTGATGAAACGCTCACGTGAGCTTGGTATGCAGACCTTTGACCAAGCTTTATTCGACTTATACAAAGCCGGCCAAATTACTTATAAAGATGCGCTTAAACATGCCGACTCACCAAACGATTTACGTTTAACGATTAAACTTGCAAATGAAGGTCCTGATCAAATAACAGACGAAAAACAGCATTTAACTTTTGATCGTCAGTAATTTCTTCATAAAAAAAGGAAGGTTAAACGTAACCTTCCTTTTTTATTTGTTTTCTTTGTGTGAAAACGATTATTTCTTGCGCAATGCATCCTGACATTCAGGTTCATTACAGTAACCATAGAGATTTAATGAGTGACCCGTTAAGGTAAACCCATGTTGTTCTGCTACAGAATGCTGTTCTTTCTCGATAACATCATTAGTAAATTCAATAACTTTGTTGCAGTTTTGGCAAACCAAGTGATCGTGGTGATCTTCTTGCATAATTTCGAAAACAGAATGATTATTTTCAAAATGATGACGTTGAATAATACCCGCAGCTTCAAATTGTGTTAACACACGGTAAACTGTCGCAAGTCCGACATCTTCCCCTTGCTCTAACAAAGTCTTGTAAATATCTTCAGCGCTAAGATGATGTTGTTTTGAATTTTCTAATAATTCCAAAATCTTAATTCGTGGAAGGGTAACTTTAAGTCCAGCTTTGCGCAAATCTTGATTGGAAATAGGCATGAAAAAAGGTCTCTCAACAAATCTCAAGTTGGAATAGGCAATAGAATTTATATGAAGTATGATCTATCCTTTGATCAAATGCATCATAATTTATTGGGATAGTGTAGCAAAATGCAAAAACTCGTGCTGACGTTATTCGTCACTTCACTCCTAGCTGGTTGTTCAATCTTTGGTGTATATAAGGTTGATATTCCTCAAGGGACTCCATTGACTAAAGCTCAAGCCTCTCAAGTACAGGTCGGCATGAATTTCCAGCAAGTGCGCTTTTTGCTTGGTAGCCCAACAGTGACTGATCCCCTCAATCCACAACGTTGGGACTATATCTACAACTATATCCCGGGAACATATGCTAAAAAAGCGAAAATCCCCGCAGCACATGGTCAGCATTTAAAAATTTACTTTGATGGAACTGGAACCGTAACTAAAATTGAAGGTTTAGAGACTATTCCAGAATCGCAACCAGGTTTACCTGCTTCTAAAGAAGCAATTTTAACTGCCCCACCACTATAATCGTTTTTTCTAATAAAAAGAAACCCCTCAAGTGAAAAAACTTGAGGGGTTTTGCTTATTGAGCTGATTGCTTAAAGCGATTGCCTTTAATGTATCTGCCTACAGGGTTCTTCGCGGCACGTTTTCTACGAATATCTTTTGGATTAATCGTTAAAGGTCTATAAACCTCAACTCGATCACCTGCATGTATTACAGCATCAGCTTCTACTTTTACTCCAAAAACGCCGAGCTGAAGTGGTTCAGGCAAATCAACTTGACTTGATAAACCACTGACTTGAACTGCCTGTGAAGCAGTCATTCCCTCTTCAAATGGAACAGAGATTAGAAACTGTTGCTCTGGCGCTGCAAACGCAACCCAAACTTGTTGAATGCGTTCCATTAGATACTTTGCCCAATTACAGCAATCATTGCCACAATAATTGAAAGCGGCAATACGATACGTACAGCAATACGCCATAGGTTATAAAAAAGCTCATTGCTGAAATTCATCGATTTACGTAAGTGACTAATTTTCATAATCCAACCTGCAAAAATTGCATAGATCAAACTAATGAGTAAGCCCCAAAGCATAAGAATCAACGTAAATAAGTTATGAAGTTCAGGCACAGCCCAAACTGCAATCGCAACAATAAGAATCACCCATTGTAAAACAGGCATAAGCTGACGCTGAGCAAGTTGTTCTCTTGCTAACTGCACAAATAATGCTGATGTCATCACGCCAGTAAATATCCACGTAAGGACTGGTAATTGAGCTTGAAGCGAGAAGAAACCAAAAGCAATTACAGCAATGAGCTGAGCCAACCAAATTGGAAGAACAGTTTTAGTTGCACCTTCTTGAGTCTGAACAGTGCCAACACTATTTTGCCAGTAAAGTCCTAAACCTAACCCGCTCGCTACAAGTGCAAGTACGGTTGCATTACCCCACTCTTTAAACTCTACATTGGTCCAATGCCAAGGCTGTAACGTGGTACCCATCATATTTGCCAACACAATAGAAGCGATTACCCCTATGGTCATTAACAAAACAAGAATTTGACGAGGAATAAATGATAAGACCAAGGCAGCAACTGCAAGGCCCGCAAAAATGATTTGACCGGAAACGCCTGGGGCAAACTGCGCAACTAATATATTGCTTGCAGTGCTCAGTACATTACCCGCTAAGAAAGGAATAAAAACAACAGCAAGCCAGCCAACCACGCGCCATTTAGGTGAACTATCTGCTTCACGAGTTAAACTCGATAACGCATTTAAAGCGGTTGTTTTAGATCGTTTTGCTAAAGCAATTTCCAAATAACAAACTGGTAATGCCAATAACAACATTGTGCCAAACCACAATAACCAGAAATCGAGCTGACGATCAATCTGGATGCCCATGGTTGGTGCCAAAGTGGCCATGATGACAAAAGATAAGCAAAACGCCATAAGAGGCGATAACCAACGTGACATAGGTATGTCCTGCATTATGCATTCCTTGAAAAAGTCTTTAGATATTTTGCCCGTCTCATGCATGAAAATCAAAGTCTGCACAATAAAAAAAGCAAACCACCGAAACGATAGTTTGCCGCGCTAACTGTATATTAGAGTTTTTCGAGTTAAATTTATGAGAAAAAACGGGCGAACCAGTTCTTTCCTTTCTTCTTTTCTTTTTCTCTAATAATCCCCATCATATTTTCTTTTACTGCCCCTACATAATCAGCATCATCATGTTGAATATGATTAATTAACCATTTAGCCAAAATTTCTTGTAATTCAGCTTCTATAGTATGCCCCATTTCAAAACGCTCACGATATAACTCTATTTTTTTAATAAACAAGTCATGTACGCGTTTATGAGGTACTCTATATTTATAATCAGCTTCTTCTTGCAAACTTTCTTCAAAGGTAAAATGTGACTGTGTATAATCGATAATATTGTCTAAAACATCTTTAATACGACGTCTATCTTCATCATCTTTTACATCATCAATCTCATTAATATAATCAAGTATTCGTTTATGTTGCTCATCAATAACATCAATACCCGTATTATATTCTGAAGCCCATTTCATTTTCATACACCACCCCCAATGATGTTCAATGACTGTTGCATAAAACGCATCTTATCTTTAAAGGGTATAAATAAAAACAAACCTATTTTGTCGGCTTTATATAAATAAAAATAAATAATTAATTAAGTTTTTGATTTATAAAATATTTAATAATATTAACCAACTAAAACAATAAAGTATTTTTTAAACAAAATACTTTATTATTAATTAAGTGAAATATATATTAGTCAAGCAATTACATTTATTTTTACTGAAGATTTAATACTGATCTGCACGAGTAATACGTTTAAGTTCAGGATTTTTTTCTTCACGTATTAATCTTTCAACATGTGTTATTGCTTTTTTTATAGGCTGGCCATGTTGAAATAAAATCATTTCACCAGGTTGATATGCTGTCCAAGTTTCATTATGTGTTAAAGGCTCAGTAGTTATTACTGCAACTCGATCTTCAGGAGTCGTTACTTGACTAAAATCGACTTCGACATCTAAATCGATTAAATGCGCATTATTAAATGGATATTCACGAACGAGCCAATGCAATTTAGTAATTGCATAACTAAATAAAGCTTTGCCATTAGATAAACAGAAATTAAATGTGCCATATTCTGCAATTTGTGGAGAAATTTTCTCTAGCACTTCAAATATCTGTTCAAGACTTGGTTCTTCATAGCCAAATACTTCTACAAGCTGGTCTAATAAATAACAAAATGCTCTTTCACTATCAGTATTTCCTACTGGTGTAAAACGCCCACTCAAGGGTGGATTAAAATCATGTAAATCGCCATTATGGGCAAAAATCCAGTGACGTCCCCATAGCTCACGAATAAAAGGATGTGAGTTCTCAAGTGTAATTTTGCCTTGGGTTGCCTTACGAATATGCGCGATTACGTTACGTGATTTGATAGGATAATTACGTATAAGATCAGCAATTGGTGATTCAACTGCAGACTGGTTGTCTACAAATAATCGGCATGCCTTATCTTCAAAAAAGGCTATACCAAAACCATCACTATGGTCAGAGGTAATTCCTGCGCGCTGTGAAAAACCACGGAAAGAAAAAGTGATATCCGTTGGTGTTGCACAATTCATTCCTAATAGCTGGCACATATTGTTTTAAACTTTTCGCTTCATTACCTCATACATACTATTGTGCATGAGAGTAAAATAGCTTGTAAATCCCAATATGCGCTCGCTATTACAAAATATAAGATATCTTTATCGCTGAGCCATTTTGTTCATTACAAAAGAAGTTGCGATTTTATTCACTTCTAAAAATACAAAGTAATCGAGACAGTTAAATTCAGCATCAAAAAAGGCATCTTTAGATAGTTTAGACTGCATACTCAAATACATTTGAAACAGTTTTGGCATGCGCTCATCTTGAGGAAAGCTAAACTCAGGATATTCAGGTTCATAAATTTTTTTAGAACGAATATCGATGGTTTTACTGTCTGGTAATTGCTGAATCTGACGGTGCGTATAGTACGCTCTGGCCAAGTTATCTTGCAGATGAATACTGACACAGCCCATTAAATATTTAGCGCGCATTGACCACAACACTTTAGGTGCAAGATTCAACCATAATGTTGAAAGGGCCTTTCCATTACGGAAACGCGGATGTACACAGGTACGCCCTATTTCTAATACATTTGGCAAATGTGATAAGTGGGGAACAATATCAAATTCATGAGCACTATAGCTTTGTGCAATTTCATGGCCCTGAAAGAGTTTGAGACGTGTATAAGCTACAATCTCTCCCGTCCATTTCTCACGTAATACTGCATGCTCACAGCTAAAGTCGTAAATATCTTGATCTAAGTTATCTTCAAAATGAATACCGAATTGTTTACTAAATTGTTGTGCACGAAACCGTTGTACATCTTGTAATTCTTTTAAATTATCAACCCATTCAAAGCGAAATTGTGTTTGATTCGTAGCCTTATGGCGATTTAGAGGTAAAGTCCACGTTTGGCGATATTGATTAAATTTTTCCAGCATAATGAACGCTCCTAGTGACACCCCCTACACTAGTCAAAGCTCATGACAAAAAAATGACTAAAATTAAATGGCATAAAAAAAGACCACTTAGCGTGATCTTTTAATGAAAATAATAATATTAGTGGGCTGAATGAGTACGGTTAGAAATAAGCGTACCTACACCATGATCTGTAAAGATTTCAAGCAATGTCGCGTGCGGTACACGGCCATCAACAATATGAGCGCTCACGACACCGCCTTTTACAGCGTCTAGTGCACAACCTACTTTAGGAATCATTCCACCGTAAATCACACCTGTCTCAATTAAACGGTCAACTTCTTGTGTTGTTAATCCGGTTAAGAGATTTTTGTTTTCATCTAATACACCGGTAATATTCGTAAGCAGAATTAATTTTTCTGCACCCAGTGCTTCAGCAACCTTGCCAGCTACTAAGTCAGCATTAATGTTGTAAGTATTACCTTTTTCATCAACGCCTAAAGGAGCAATAACAGGAATAAAGTCACTTTGAGTAAACATCTCCAATACGTCTGTTTTTACCCCAGTCACTTCACCCACCATACCTAAGTCGATATGTTTGATAGAACCGTCTTCTTCGTGCTTTTCCATTAATAATTTACGGGCACGTAAAAGATTGCCGTCTTGACCCGTGAGGCCAATCGCACGTCCACCATGTTTATTAATTAAATTAACAATGGATTTGTTTACGCTACCGCCTAATACCATTTCAACCACTTCCATAGTGGCTTCATCGGTTACACGCATACCGTCAATACGGTCAGACTCACGGCCTAATTGCTTCAAGAAAGAGTCAACTTGTGGGCCACCACCATGTACAACAACCGGGTTTAAGCCCACAGTTTTAAGTAAAACGATATCGCGAGCAAATGAACTTTCCAATTCAGGATCAGTCATCGCATTACCACCGTATTTCACCACCAGCGTCTTACCAGAAAAACGTTGAATATATGGCAAAGCTTCAATCAAGATTTTTGCTTTGTCGACGCCGAGATGCTGATCTTGTGGCATTGCGCCTCTCCTTATTAGGCCTCAGAAAGTTCTTGTGCAATTTGCGGGTAACGCTCTTGCAACATATCAATAAATTTTTGCTGGATTTCCTTTAAACGCAAAGGACTATCAGCGTCAAATCTTACGGTAAAATACTCACCCGTATTTGATGCTCGAATAATGCCAAAACCATCATCAAAATCAAGACGTACGCCATCAATTTTACTAATATGAGCGCCTAAACGATGGCTCAAAATTTCAATGTCTTGCAGTACATGCTTAGGATCTGATTGGTGAGTACTAATATAGGTATCTTCGGTACAGCATCTTTCAGGATAAATAGAAAATAAATCCGAAACTGTTGCCGCACTAGACTCGGTGAAATATTCCATTACACGCAGTGCAGCATATATACCATCGTCATACCCAAAACCACGTCCGTCATTAAACACATAGTGGCCAGCATATTCGCCACCAAAAATGGCTAGGCCTTTGGACTTAGACAAATATGAACGGAGGAAACTGCTACCTGTACGAATCATTTTCGGTTTACCACCGAGTCGCTCTACGGTTCTTTGAACCATAAGCGAACATTTCACATCAAATACAATTTCTTTATCGGGCTGCTGTTCCAGACACATTTGTGCAAATAGCGACAGTAACCGATCAGCTGTAAGTATGTTGGCTTTTTCATCGAGTAATACGACGCGGTCACCATCACCATCAAGCGCAATACCAATATCTGCTCTTTGTTCGACAATTGTTTTACGTAACTCTTTCAAATGTGCAGCATGTGAAGGGTCTGGCGCATGATCAGGGAATTCGCCATTTGGCGTCGTACGTAAGGCAATAACCTCACAGCCCATCTTTTCGAGTACCAGTTTCGCACAGTGCCCTGCCGAACCATGTAAACCATCTAACACTACTTTTAATGGACGTTTGAGTTGAATGTCGTCAAAGATGGCTTGCTGATATTTTTTGCAAAATTCTGATTTAAATTGAGGGGTTGATAATTCTAATAATGAAATCGGATGAGTAGGAACATAAGTTTGCGCAAATTCACCTACTTGCTGAATCATTTCTGGAGATGGAGGTTCGCCTCTTAAAATCCACTTAATACCATTATCTGATTTTGGATTATGGCTAGCTGTCACCATAATTCCATTACCGCCAAACTCACGTGCAATGTAATACATCATCGGAGTTGAGCAACAACCAATGTTTGTAACTGTGAGGCCCTGCTCTACTAATATCTCTTCAATTAAATGCGCATAAGCTGGGCTTGTGAGACGGGCATCATAACCAATGACCAGTTGAGTTTGTTCTGCTTGTTTATATTGTTGTGCCAATCCATAGGCAATTGAACGGACGACATCCGTAGTTAAATAAGAAAGTTTGCCTCTAATATCGTAAGCACGGAAAATATTTTTTGGGAATGAGTGTCTTACATTCATAGCGTATCTTCTATTTAAAGATCAATCTGATCTATCGCAAAAATATAGAGTATTCAAAAAGGTATTTGCTAAAAAAGTTAAAAGAGTATGAGTAAAGCGTGTTGTAATATAATTCATTGTAACATTCAAGGTATAAAAAGAAACACCTGTAAAACAGGCGTTTCTTTTCATTATTTTTTATAAGTTAATTATTGTTTACCAGTGTGACCAAAGCCACCAGCACCGCGTAAAGTTTCTTCAAATTCCTCTACTTGTTCAAACTCAGCCTGAACAACTGGAACTAAAACATATTGTGCTAAACGCTCACCTGGTTCTAAACGGAATGTGGTTTGACCACGGTTCCAAACTGAAACCATCAATTCGCCTTGATAGTCTGAGTCAATTAATCCGACCAAGTTACCCAGAACAATGCCGTGTTTATGACCTAAACCTGAACGTGGCAAAATTAAACCAGCAAAATTCACATCATGAATATAAATTGCCATACCTGTTTTAACTAATACAGTTTGGCCTGGTTCAATATCAATTGCTTCATCTAAACAGGCACGTAAATCTAAACCTGCTGATCCTGCTGTTGCATACGAAGGTAAAGGCCATTCTTTACCTAAACGTGGATCGAGCAATTTAACTTGAACTTTCATGAGATTTCCTAAAAATTAAAAAAATTAACGCTTTAATAAAGCTTTTAAATTTGCCAAATATTGTTGAGCCTGTTCTTTAGGGTCAACATTTGCTGCAATTTTCTTTTTACGCCCTAACCATTCGAGCTCGTCTTGTGGAAGCTCATCAAGGAAACGGCTTGGGGGCATTTGTTTCATTTGACCACCATTTTTACGCTGTTCTGCCAAAGTTAAAGTTAAGCCTTGACGCGCACGGGTAATTCCCACGTACATAAGACGGCGTTCTTCTTCAATGGTTTCAGCTGCAATCGAGTTCTTATGCGGTAAAAGCTCTTCTTCAAGTCCCATAATATACACAAATGGGAACTCCAAACCTTTTGCTGCATGCAAAGTAAGTAGGTTTACTTTGTCAGTGTCCTCTTCTTCTTGCTGTTGTTCTAACAAATCGAGCAAGACCAGTTTTCGAATAACGCTTTCAATATTCTTTTCATCAACATCTTCTGCACGATTAATCAGATTTTGAATACTGGTAAATAAATTCTCGATGTTATCAAGCTTACTTTTCTCTTGAGCAGGTGTTGCAGATTGCTCACGAATATAGTCGATATAACCTGCCTCATTCATCATTTGACGAACTTTAGGTACAGGCTCATCGTCTTCTAACAACTCACGAGTAAACGTTGCGATAAAGTCAGCAAACTCATGTAATTGAGTTTCTGCCTTTTTAGGAAGCACCATACTTAAACGCTGGTCGGAAGAGGCACCAAGTAAAGACAAATTATTTTCTTGCGCAAATAATCCTAGCTTCTCAAGAGTAACTGGGCCAATCGCACGTTTAGGCGTATTAATGATACGTAGGAAAGCACTGTCATCTTCAGGGTTAATAATAAGACGTAAGTAGCTCATTACGTCTTTAATTTCTGCACGAGCGAAGAATGATGTACCGCCAGAGAGCTTATACGGAATCTGCATTTGGCGAAGCTGGGTTTCTAATACACGCGCCTGAAAGTTACCACGGTACAATACAGCGTAATCTTTCCAGTTCTTACCATTCATCAGTTTATGAGTCAGTAAGTCTTTGACTACACGTTCAGCTTCATCGTCATCATTACGACAGGTAATAATTCTAATGACCTCGCCATGGCCTTTATCACTCCACAATTTCTTATCAAAAATATGCGGGTTATTTTGAATCACACAGTTTGCAGCTTTCAAAATACGGCTGGTCGAACGGTAATTTTGCTCAAGCTTAATAATATGTAAATTTGGAAAATCCTGTTTAAGCAAAGCCATGTTTTCAGGCTTCGCCCCTCGCCATGCATAAATCGACTGGTCATCATCACCAACAGCAGTAAACTGCCCCATTACACCAACCAATAGTTTCACTAAAATATATTGTGCAGTGTTGGTATCTTGATATTCATCGACCAATAAATAACGAACACGGTTTTGCCATTTATCACGTACCTCTGCATTTTCTTGCAGTAATCGTGTTGGCATAACGATTAGATCATCAAAGTCGACTGCATTGTAGGCACGTAAATTACGCTCATAAAGTTGGTAAAGATGGGCAAATTGAACATCTTCGGGTGTTTCACACGTCGAATGTGCTTGTTCTGGCAAAATCAGATCATTTTTCCAATCTGAGATTTTCTTCATTGCCTTGGCAATTAACTCTTTACTCTCTGCACCTGATAAATTATCGCGATGCATCAGATCCATCAAAATACGTTTACAGTCATCTGCATCCAAAATCGAAAAATTGGCTTTTAAAGGTAAATTTTTAAGTTCTAAACGTAAAAGATTTAAACCAAAAGTATGGAAAGTCGAGACTGATAAACCTTTTGCTTCTTCGCGTGATAAAAGCTTGGTTACACGCTCTTTCATTTCACGTGCAGCTTTATTGGTAAAGGTCATCGCTGTAATACGATGCGCTGGAATACGGCAATGTTGCACCAAATAGGCAATTTTACGAGTAATTACCGATGTTTTACCTGAACCAGCACCAGCAAGCACCAATAAAGGGCCTTGAGTATATTTCATGGCTTCTTCTTGCTTGTCGTTCAATTGACTGGCAGATGACATCGTGTATTACCTCTTAATTTTTCGAGCATGATTATAGTCATCTCTTTTTTAGAATCCCAATAGTAAATCTACGGATATGTATAAATGATGTCTAATAATGCAATTTATGCGCCGCAGAATGTCGTGATTATTTCTTGTACTGCCCCCATAAAAAAACCACCCGAAGGTGGTTTTTGAAACAATAAATTAAATCTTATTGTTTAGCATAAATGCTGATTTCTACACGACGGTTTTGTTCACGACCAGAAGCAGTTGAGTTGTCTGCGATTGGGTTAGAAGAACCATAACCTTGTGCATCGATACGGCTTGAAGAAACGCCTTTACCAGCTAAATAGATTTTAACTGATTGAGCACGTGCTTGAGATAATGGAATATTGATAGAGTCATTACCTGTGTTATCTGTGTAACCAGTAACTAAAATCGCACTCTTGTTATCTTCAGCCAATGTTTGCGCTACTTTGTCCAAAGTTGCATAGAAGTTTGGCTTGATGTTTGATTTGTTCGTATCAAAAGTGATGCTACCAGGCATGATCAATTGAACAGAACCATCTGGGTTACGGCCTACTTCTACACCAGTACCCGCCATTTGTTCACGTAATTTTTTCTCTTTTTGGTCAAGATATAAACCACCAGCTGCACCAAGAACTGCACCGATTGCCGCAGCACGGTTGTTTTGACGGCTAGAGTTTGCACTTGATTTAGAAATACCATAACCTGCTGCTGCGCCGATTAATGTACCTAATGCGGCTTTATCGTATTCAATTCCACCAAGGTTGTTACCTGTTGTCTGACAACCAGAAAGTACTACTGCTGCCCCTACGACTGTTGAAATAACTAATGCACGCATTGCATGCCTCCTCACTTTGTGTGTTTTGTTGTCTGGATGAATAATGAAACAAAAAGGAAGTATAAAACATTGATATTTTGTTAATAATAAACAGTTTAGTTAGTTTTTTGTAATATTTTGATGCACTTTAAGACGTGCACTCATCACAATTTCTTCATTGTTGTCTAAGATACCGTTGTATTTCATTTCATGATAGTTATAGTTGAACAACTTTCTATGGATTTTGGATATTCGGGGCCATTTATATGTCAACTGCACCCAATAAGCAATCTGCGCTAAAAAAAATTACACGTGGACTCACTGTCGGTACAGTCATTACAGGTAGCACCTTTTTTCATGGACCACCTGTATTGGCTTTGGGATTAACCAAGTTATTTAAAAAATCATCCAAAGTAGATGAAACCAACATTCAAATTACAAATAGCTGGCTCAGTGTCAACAATTGGCTCATTGACCATGTTCTACCTAATTTAAAATGGGACATTACGATCGACGAAGGTCTTGATTTAAGTATGCAAGGCCGTTACTTAATGACTTGTAACCATCAAAGTTGGGTTGATACGACTGTAAACCAGTATTTCGGCTTAACCCGTATGCCACTTACCCGTTTTTTTACCAAGTGGGAACTCATCTTTATTCCATTCGTTGGTCAAGCATTTAAAATTTTAGGCTTCCCAATGATGAAACGTCATACCAAAGAGCAAATCGCGAAAAACCCTGAATTAAAAGACCGCGATATGATGGAAGCACGTAAAGCATGCGAACAGCTCTTAAGCCAACCTTTTACATTATTAAACTATTTGGAAGGTACACGCTTTACTCAGGAAAAACATGATCAACAAAATTCGCCATATAAACACTTACTAAAACCTAAAGCAGGTGGTTTGGCACTGGCTTTAAATATTTTAGGCGACAAAATTGATGCTTTAGTTGATATGACGATTGTTTACCCTGACGGTGTACCAGGTTATGGCGATTTCTGGTTAGGTGATGTTTCACAAATTGCGGTAAATCTTCGTAAAATTGAAATACCAGCTTGGGTACTCGGCGGTAACTACGAAGATGACCCAGTTTACCGTGAGCGTTTTCAACAATGGGTACATGAACTCTGGACTGAAAAAGATCAACTCATCGAACAAATGAAAGCTCGATATACTACTTCAACTCATTAAAAGCATTTATAGCTATGCAAAACAGTTCCAGAAAACAAGCACAATATTACCATATGGACCCAAACAGCATTTCATTTAAGCTGTTTTTGGTTTATGACATCTTTATGGTGTTTATTATTATTTTCAATCTGTTCTGTCTTGCAGCAAATTTCTTTTTAATGAGCAGTATTGGGGCATGGTTTTTCGAACATATTCACTTGCCCCAAGTACTCAGCTTTTATAAAACCTATTTACACCCATGGGTAATTACGACAGAAGCTTGGTTTATTGGCTTTTTAATTACTGAATTTTTTGTCCGTTGGGGCATTTCTATTGTTTATAAACACCATAAACGTTGGTTCTTCTTTCCATTTATTCACTGGTATGAAATTTTAGCCATCATACCGCAATTGCGTTTTTTACGTTTGTTTCGTGCCGGCATTATTGCCTATCGCTTATATGAATTAGGCTATCCGGTTATTCCTGAAAGCTGGAGAAAAAACGGTTTATTTTATTATCGTGTCGTTATGGAAGAGCTATCTGATCGCGTGGTTATTACGGTTATTGATGGCATTCGTAATGAGCTTCAAACAAGCTCAACACATAAGCAAATTATTCATGAGCTGGTTAACCATCATCGTGAACAATTTACGGTTACCCTGACCTCCATATTACAAGAATCCTTAGCTACAGCATTAAAAGAACAAAAGCCTGCAATTACAAAAGGTGTTGGACAAATTGTTGATCAAGCCATAGAAGATACGCCAGAATTAACCCAATTATTACGCTTAATTCCTTTAGTCGGAGGCCGTATTGAACAGCAAATACAAAGTATTGGTCAAAGACTTGGGGAAAATATCAGTGCCGGTTTAATTGAACCTTTAATTGAAGGGTCAAAAGAACAGCCCAATGCAACTTATCAATTAATTTCAGAAAAAATAAGTAACGTGAATATTAATAACCGTGAGCTTGAGCAACTTGTAGAGTCTGTAGTGTTTGAAAGTCTCGAAGCAATTCGCAAACAAGTTAAAGTCAAACAGTGGCAACAAACCCTTGCGGAGCATGATCGAATCAAAGAATAAGCATT
The DNA here is from genome assembly GCF_000588255.1 of Acinetobacter sp. 1424608. Lineage (NCBI taxonomy): Bacteria > Pseudomonadati > Pseudomonadota > Gammaproteobacteria > Moraxellales > Moraxellaceae > Acinetobacter > Acinetobacter sp. 1424608. The sequence continues at coordinate 105,998 of NZ_JFXL01000005.1, read as the reverse complement.
TACTTAATTTTTTATGAAACACGCTAGAGAATTGGCACGATTTGTTCTAGCATTTGCTCTATTTACAATAAACTTAACGATATTACAGCTCGTTTTAACGCCTTGAAGGAAGACTTATGGCTGATATCCGGATTACCGGCAGAATGGTTAACTTTAGCAGGATAACCTTCGATACGAATGATCATGATGTGATCCGCCAGCAATTATCAAATATTCTAAATGAAGGTTCCTATCAGGGAACTGTCGTTATTATAGATAGTACTGTTGAGCAAGAGCTCATTGCTTTAATTCAGTTGTTAGTCAGCTTAGGTTTACAGCCTATGGCGGTTATTGACGGTATTTTAGGTGATGAAGCACGTGCCATTCAGTTCCCTGTATTACCGGCAGACCAGCCATTACAACGCATTAAAGCAACTGCGGAGCAAGTTGCAATTGTAGAGAAAGCTGCCCCTGCACAAGCTTCAACAGAAACAAAAAAACCACTAAATAATAATGCAGTTGCCCATATTACCTCTTATCATGATGAAATTTTGCGTACAGGCCAATCTCTTGTACAAGACCAAGGCGATATTATTTTAAAAGCTGGCATGAATAGTGGATCTGAAGTGATTGCTTCAGGAAATATACATATTTATGGCACGGTTCGTGGTAGAGTCATTGCTGGTGCGGGTGGGCACGCTGCTGCACGCATTTTTTGCCAATCTTTAGAGGCTGAACTCGTTTCCATTGCCGGAACATATTGTGTCGCAGATGATATCCCTAAACATGTGGTAAAAAAGCCAGTACATATTTATTTAAATGAAAAGCAAGAGCTTGAATTTGAAGCTCTAGAACTTTAGTTTATTAAGCAAATCACCAAAAAACAGCCCTTTTAAGGGTGTATGTATGACCATAATAGGAGTGGATTCGGTGGCCAAAATTGTTGTCGTAACATCAGGCAAAGGTGGTGTAGGTAAAACTACAACGAGTGCATCTTTTGCAACAGGTTTAGCCCTTCGTGGTCATAAAACTGTTGTGATTGACTTTGATGTAGGCTTACGTAACCTTGATTTAATTATGGGGTGTGAGCGTCGTGTTGTTTATGATTTCGTCAATGTAATTAATAATGAAGCACGTCTGCAACAAGCCCTTATTCGCGATAAAGATATCGAAAACCTTTACATTTTGCCGGCTTCACAAACCCGTGATAAAGATGCTTTGAGCGACGAAGGTGTTGCTCGTGTAATTGATGAGCTTTCTCAAGAATTTGATTACATTATTTGTGACTCACCTGCGGGGATCGAGCGTGGTGCGATTTTAGCAATGTACCATGCAGATGAAGCAATCATTGTGACAAACCCTGAAATTTCTTCAGTACGTGACTCTGACCGCATCATCGGAATGTTAGACAGCAAAACTAAAAAAGTTGAACACAACGAAGGACGTATACGTAAGCATTTATGTATTACACGTTTTAACCCTGAACGTGCTGACCGTCAGGAAATGCTGACGATTGATGATATTTCTAAAGATATTTTACGCGTACCGACATTAGGTGTTATTCCTGAATGTCCAAGTGTATTACAAGCATCAAACGAAGGTAAGCCAGTTATTCTGTACTCAGAAACTAAAGCTGGCCAAGCGTATGATGACTTGGTTGCTCGCTTTCTTGGCGAAGACCGCCCTTATCGACACATCACAGCTCAACCTAAAGGCTGGTTAGCACGACTATTTGGAGCGTAGATATGGCAGGATTCTGGAGTAAATTATTTAGCAGTGAAGAAAAACCATCAAGTGCTCAAACTGCCAAAGATCGTTTAAAAGTTATTGTTGCATCAGAACAAGGTTTAGGCCGTCGTTTAAGCCAAGACAAGATTGACCAAATGAAGAAAGAAATCATGCAGGTGGTCAGTCGTTATGTAAGTGGTGTAGGCGAACAGCATATCCAAATGCAAGTTCGTTCTGAAGCAAATATCGAAATGTTAGAAATGAATATCAATTTACCTGAAGAACGATAATTCTATTTCTGACTATTCAATAAATCAGAATCAAGGCAAAATAACGCAAGTTATTTTGCCTTTTTTAAAATGAGGAGATTGTCATGGCATTATCACAGCCAGCAACTTTCAATGAAGAATGGTCCGATGAGCGTGTTTTTGCCTACCTCAACCAACTTCCTCCAAATGGTGTGAACGCAGACTTTCATGTGCTCTACCATGCTTTCAAACATATGCGTCCAAATGACTATGAACGTCTTTTGACTAAATTCGTTGCAGATGGGCGAGATATCAATGCAACAAATCCTGAAGGCGAACGCATTCATGACGTGATTGCTAAGTTTCCGCGTCAATCAGCGCCGTTTTTAGAAGTTTTAGCAAAATTTGCTTAAGCTTAAGAATAAAAAAAGCCTCTTTAAGAGGCTTTTTTTATTGTCTGGATTTACCGGTTTCCAATCAAGAAAATACCAAACACGGTGAAAATACCACCTGAAATCCCATCAATCCATTTTGAAAAATTACGGTAAGCCACTCTGAAACTCGGTAATGAGAAAATAAAAGTCACAAAGCAGAACCATAAAATCGTTTCAACCGACACAATAATAAAAAGCAACCAATGAACTTGATCAAGATGAGGGTTAGCTAAAAATAAAGAGAATACACTACCAAAATAAATCACGGCTTTAGGATTCGATAAATTGGTGAGTAATCCCTTCATAAAAAATAAGTAAGGTGCTTTAGGCAACTCAACAGCTGTAACCTCTTGCTGCTGATCTTTTGAAAATGCTGAACGCAACATTTGATAGCCTAACCAACATAGGTATAAACCACCTGCGATGAGTAACCCTTGCTTTAACCAAGCCATTTTCTCAAAAATAATATTTAAGCCCATCAATGCAAAAAAGGCCAAAAACATAACCCCTGCTTTTATCCCTGCCACAACCAACATGGCTTCTTTACGAGAGCGGCTCACTGCGGTCTGTGATACCAGAAAAAAATCAGGCCCTGGAGTAATAAGCGCACAAAAATGAATAAAAGCTAACGTAATTAATGCAACTAACATGTTGTCCTCCTGATTTGTTTCATTGTTTTTTATTTAGAAGCACACATTAGCATTTTTTACTATTTGATAAAATCTCAAACTACCACTGAATAATGATTATTTTTAACCATAAAAAAGCCTCCGAAGAGGCTTAATTTTAAATGTAGATATTAAACTAAAATATCTCGCTTACCATTGGCGCCCATAGCACTGACAATACCGTTCTCTTCCATTTGGTCGATAATACGTGCAGCACGGTTATAACCTAAGCTAAACTTACGCTGTAATGATGATGTAGAGGCCTTACGAGTTTCTAGGACAAACGATACACATTGATCATAAAGTGCATCACGGTCTGAAGCACCATCCCCCTCTTCAAAGCCACGCGAAGCTGGCTCTTCATCAAATGGTGTTAAGATCTCATCTACGTAGTCTGGTTCACCACGTTCACGCCATGCATCACAGATTCGGTTAACTTCATCATCACTAATAAATGCACCATGTACACGTTCTGGCTCAATCTTACCTGGCCCTAAGAACAGCATATCACCATGACCTAACAAGTCTTCTGCACCACCTGCATCCAAAATAGTACGTGAGTCGATTTTACTGTTTACACGTAAAGCTACACGCGTTGGAATATTGGCTTTAATAAGACCTGTAATGACATCTACCGATGGACGTTGAGTTGCAAGCAATAGGTGAATACCAGCAGCACGAGATTTTTGCGCCAAACGCGTAATCATTTCTTCTGCTTTCTTGCCTACCTGCATGATCATGTCGGCAAACTCATCTGCCACAATCACAATTGATGGTAATGGCGTTAAACGAGGTGCACGCTCTTGTGTCGCTGAATCACTTGGTTTCCATGTTGGATCAATCAAGTCTTCTCCATTCGCAATTGCTTCTTCAACTTTTCGGTTGTAGTCACTTAACTTACGAATTTTAAGGAACGACATAAGCTTATAACGGCGTTCCATTTCATTTACACACCAGTTTAATGCACTAACTGCATCTTTCATGTCAGTGACTACAGGCGTTAATAAATGCGGAATATCGTTATAGTTAGCCAATTCAAGCTGTTTCGGGTCAATTAAAATTAAACGTAATTGATCTGGCGTATATTTAAGTAACATCGACAAAATCATCGAGTTAACGGCAACAGATTTACCCGAGCCAGTTGTACCCGCAACTAACATATGCGGTGCTTTTGCCAAGTCTGTTAGTACCGGATTACCCGAAATATCTTTACCCATTGCCATACTAATCAGAGCACTTGGGTCACGATATGCTGGTGTTTCCAACAGCTCAATTAAACGTACCATTTCACGGGCACTATTTGGTACTTCAATACCAATATATGGTTTACCCGGAATAACCTCCACAACACGTACTGATGCCATAGACATTGAGCGCGCCAAGTCACGGGAAATATTAGTCACTTTAGATGCTTTCACACCCGGTGCTAAATCTAATTCAAAACGTGTAACAACTGGACCCGGCTGAGCTTCAACAACCTGCGCCTTCACATTAAATTCTTGTAATTTAATCTCAAGCAATTCAGACAAACGCGAAAGCTGCTCTTCGGTAAAGTTAACTTTCTTATTTGGGTCAACCTTATCAAGTAATTCAAAGCCCGGTAATGTTGGTAAATCTAAACGCTTTTTGGCTACCTGCATTGCACGCGACATTGGTCGACCTGATGCATCTGTTAATGGCGCATCAAAATCGAATTCATCCTCAAGATTGTCTTCTGGCTTTCCAGCAGTTTCTTGCCAAGCTTCAATAAATTCTTCTTTTGAAAGCTTCTCTGCACCAATCGTAGTTTGAATAGGAGCTTTTACAAATGCTGAAGATTGCGCATAGCTACTTGCTTTGACCGATTGAGGTGCTGGAGCAATATCTTCATCAATTAATAAATCATCGAAATCATCAAATACTTGTTCATTTGATAAGTTTTTAGGTGACTGATTTAAATTCGATACAGGTACAGATGTTTCAACTGATGTATGAGGTGCTTGCGGTGCTACTGCTGATTCAACATGATGATCTTGAACGAACGGAGTATGTACATCAGTAGCAGTTTTACTATTTGGAACTGCTGCAAGCAATTCATCAAAAATCTCATCATCATTCCAATCTAAGCCTTGATGAATATTCGATGCTTGAGGTTGTGCTTGTTTAGCCTGATAAGCCGTTTCTTGGAATTGCTCATGACTTGGATGTTCATTTGAATCATCCGCAGCTCTTAACAGTGCATCAATTTCTTGCTTATGACTTGCATCATCGCGCTGTAGGGCACGCCAAACCTCACCTGTCGCTACTAAACGCTCACTGTCTTTTTTAAGCTGTTGAGCTTGTTCAAGCGTACGCTCAAAGTTTTCTGGCTGAGGCGCTGGTTTTTCTTCAACAGTTTCAGACTGACTTTGCTCTTTCGCTAACACATCGGCAAATAAACGCTCCGCCATTTCATCGTGTCGTGTAGAGCTAGCTTTGGCTTGAGTTTTTTCTGGCTGAACATTTAGCTCTGCTTCATCATTAACTTCAGCTTTAGGCATCTCGGCAACTTTTACCGTTGCTGTTTTATTTGCAGGCTGTGTAGTTAAATCATAAGCAGATTCATTTGGCGATACATTCTTATAGAATAAATCTTGTAAATAACTCGGCATTGCTTTGAGCGTAACCCATGTTTTGCTCCACTGCACCCCAAATGCCAAAGTGAACAATACCACTCCGAAAACCAATAAAAATAAGGTCGCACCATAAATTGTTAACAGTTGAGATAAACTCTGCCCTAATTCATAACCAATAATCCCCCCTGCCGCATTATCTAAAGTATCTGCAGGTACATTCCAGTGTAAGTAAAGCAAACTAGACACAACAAGAATTAAGAAGAACTGAGCAGCATAACGGAATGGACGGTTTAGAAAACTATGCGGCCACCAGACTTGAATAGCTTCAACAAATAAGAAAATTGGAATAAGTAAACTTGCCCAACCTAAAAAGCCAAACAGCAAATCTGCAATCCATGCACCGGCAATACCACTTGCATTGGATACTTGCTGAGTATCACTTGAAATATGCATCCAGCCCGGATCAAATGGCGTATACGTTACTGTCGCCAGAAACATATAAATACCAAAAGAGACCAAGAATAATGTCATCAATAAGCGCTGTGCATAAACACTTGACACCGCAGTCATATACTGTCCTGTAACCCATTTAATTATTGGTTTAGAGATGTGAAGACCTACATTTCAGATCTTCAACGAATGAACTTTATATTATGCACCTGTTCTTACAAAAAAGGTGCATGATTCTTTACAGTTGTTGTTAACATAAGGCTCTTCTATATTGTTATATAACTTAATTCGATTGTCCTGATCAATATTATCCACATTGATTTCACGCTATTGGTCGGCAATTTCACGTATAATTTTCAAAATTCTCGAAATAAATAAGGATACCCTCAATGAGTGCTCGTCATTCTCGGTTAATTATTCTCGGTTCTGGTCCTGCGGGTTATAGTGCAGCTGTATATGCAGCACGTGCAAATCTTAAACCAACACTTATTGCTGGTTTACAACTTGGCGGCCAACTTACAACGACAACCGAAGTTGACAACTGGCCGGGCGATCCTGAAGGTTTGACTGGTCCTGCTTTAATGGACCGTATGCAAGCACATGCTGAACGCTTCGGTACTGAACTCGTCTATGACCATATTAATGAAGTGGACTTAAATGTACGTCCTTTTGTTCTTAAAGGTGATATGGATGAGTACACTTGTGATGCATTAATTATTGCAACTGGTGCGACAGCTCAATATCTTGGTTTAGAGTCTGAACAAAAGTTTATGGGCCAAGGCGTGAGCGCATGTGCAACATGTGATGGATTCTTCTATAAAAACCAAAAAGTAATGGTTGTAGGTGGTGGTAACACCGCTGTTGAAGAAGCGCTTTATTTATCAAATATTGCTGAACATGTAACACTGGTTCATCGCCGCGATTCTTTACGCTCTGAGAAGATTTTACAAGATCACTTATTTGCTAAAGAAAAAGAAGGCAAGATTAGTATTATTTGGAATCATGAAGTTGAAGAAGTCCTTGGTGACAATACTGGCGTAACAGGTGTTCGCTTAAAATCTACAAAAGATGAAAGCAAACAAGATGTACAAGTTCAAGGCTTATTCGTTGCCATTGGTCATAAGCCAAACACTGGAATGTTTGAAGGCCAGTTAAACTTACGTGATGGCTATATTCAAGTACAAAGCGGTACTTCAGGTAATGCAACAGCAACTTCTGTAGCAGGTGTTTTCGCTGCGGGTGATGTTGCTGACAGTATCTACCGTCAAGCCATTACTTCAGCTGGTTCAGGCTGTATGGCAGCATTAGATGCAGAAAAATATCTAGATAATCTTTAAGTTTAGATATTTCAAACAGCCGTTATAAAACGGCTGTTTTTTTATCATTTATAATAATTGCTGGCTGCCTCAAATTAATTTTTATAGCATAACCCTTAAGCACACATTATTTTAGTTTTATGAATATACTACCTCTATCTCAATATATTTTTCCAGATCCAGAGGAAGCCGATCCAGATGGTCATGGTCTAATTTGTATTGGTGCTGACCTCTCCCCTTCTACCCTCTATGAAGCATATACTCACGGACTTTTTCCTTGGTTTAATGAAGATGAACCTATTTGTTGGTGGAGTCCTGAACCACGCTGTGTAATTTACCCTCAAAACTATAAGCCAAGTAAATCGCTCATTCGGAACATGAAAAAGCACGATTACACCATTACGGTAAACCGTGCTTTTGAACAAGTCATTCGTTCATGTTCACTACCTCGAAGTTATGCTAACGAAACGTGGATTAGCGAAGATATTATTCAAGGTTACTGCGCGTTGTTTAATTCAGGTTATGGCTACAGCATAGAAGTTTGGCAAGACAAACAGCTGGTAGGCGGTTTATATGGAGTTACGATTGGTAAGGGTTGTTTTGGCGAGTCTATGTTTAGTTCTCAAACCGATGTTTCTAAAATGGCTTTTTATACTTTAATGTTAATCGGTCAAGAAAATCAGCTTCCTTGGGTCGACTGCCAACTGGTAAATAGTCACTTAATTAGCTTGGGGGCTTGTACACTTTCTCGGCAGGAATATCTTAAATCGTTACAAGATGTAATTATTCACCCCTCTATCAATTGGAAAAAGTATCAAGAACGTGTATTTTCAAGTAAAAGAATAGCATTAAATGCAAAATTAATGGAATGATAACAGGAGGGACCAATCATGAAATCATATCACCCGAAGTCCCTTTTAAATGATCTGCAGTACTATATTACTCCACCTCACGATTGCAGCTATTTAGAAAATAAGTCAGCACGTATGGTCTTTTTAGACCCGATTCATCGCATTGATGTGGTGACTCTTTCAGAGTTATCGCGATTAGGTTTTCGTCGTAGTGGTGACTTTGTATATCGTCCTGAATGTCATTTATGCAGACAGTGTTTGTCTTGTCGTGTTCCAGTTGCCGACTTCCAAATGAACAGTATGCAAAAAAAAGCATGGAAGCGGAATCAAGACCTTACCATGACTGTTCTGCCAACACGGCAAGCTGCACAAATTCATTATGATTTATATGAACGTTACATTAACGAGCGCCATGCCGATGGTGATATGTTTCCGCCAAGTTTAGATCAATTTGAAAAATTCCTAGTTCATAGTTGTACAGATAGTTTCTTCTTAGAGCTATGGAAAGACAATCGTCTTATTAGCGTTTCTACATGTGATTTAATGGATGATGGATTATCTGCGGTCTATACATTTTTCGACCCAGACGAGCACCGCAGATCTTTAGGTGTTTATTCAATTTTGAATCAGATCGAATATGCAAAATCACTTGGTTTAGAATATCTTTATTTAGGCTATTGGGTACCTCACTCAGCCAAAATGAATTATAAATCTCAATATACTCCACTAGAACTTTTATTAGATGGGCAATGGCGCCGCTTAAATAGATCATTATCGCCAGAGGAGATTAATCAGTTAGGTAACTCTCTCATGACAACGTTACCTTCTGAATGGAATAATTTAATTATTCAATAATGTGATTTTGTCTTGTTGTTAAAACAACAAGACAGCCATTTTAGAATAAAGACGCAAAATCGTCGGTACAGCTTTTTACCATAATAACGGCATTTTCACGCCCACCCTCTTGAGTTGGGTAATAATTGCGACGCACATCAATTTGATGAAAACCTGTTTTTTCGTATAAACCAATGGCTGCTTTATTACTTTCACGAACCTCTAGAAAAATTTGTACAGGTTGATTTTCTAACCGCTCAATCGAGGTTTCCAACAATTGATATCCTAAACCTTTACCTTGCATTTGAGGATCAATTGCCATAAGCAATAAGTTCGCTTCATCTAACACAGGTTGTAAAATACAAAAACCGACGACCTTATTATTTAACTCAATTACCGTACACTGATAAGAGTTCACAGATTCTAGAAATTGCTGCCTAGACCATGGGTGTGTTTGAACAAGCTTCTCAATTTGGGCAACACTATCAATATCGGAGGCTTGCATAGTACGGATCATGAGTTTCAGCACATTTTTAGATTTCAAAGTAAACGTATTATAGAAACTTAAATAGAAAAAACGAGTAAAAAAAAAGAGCAATTAAATTGCTCTTTTTCCGGACAGTTTTTTTAAAGCCCTAACTTTTCACGCCAAGTGGCCAATAAAGCTGTCGTATCTGAATCATTTGGATGAAATTTTGGTCTTAAGAAATCTAATAATTCTGGAATTTGACGGGTCATAAAACCTTTACGGCCATACATGAACTTAAGCATGTATTTGGTATCTTTCCATGTTAATTTTTCATCAGTCTTAAGTAACTTAGCAGTAAAATAAGATTGAGTTGCGAAGATTAAGGCCATCGCAATAATTAAAGCGGTTGAGCGCATAAAATAAGCTTTTGGCCCTTGCCCATACATACTTGTATACACATCAAACGCAACAGCTTTATGTTCATTTTCTTCTACTGCGTGCCACATCCATAAGTGATACATGGTGTCATCTTGGAACATGGCCTGAATTTCAGGATTTTGTAAAAGTTCAGCGGCAATCGTCGATGTAAAATGTTCTAAAGCACAAGTACCTGTCAAATCAATCATTTCTTTAGTATAGCCAAAAGGTTTCATTAACTTGGTTACAACTGCTGTACCCATTTTAATAACTGTACCTGTTTGCTTTTCCATTTTGCGAACATCATATCCATACGCTTGCGCAGAAGCGTTAAATGCTAAATGTTCTTTAGAATGCATAGCTTCTTGACCAATAAAAGCACTTATTTCTTTTTGAAGAGCCGGGTCAGCAAGCTTTGGATCATTTCGTACTGCACGTGTACTATTTACAAAGAACTGCTCGCCTTCAGGAAAAAGAGCCGATAATGCTGTCATAAAGTGAGTTAATCCTGCATCGTAATTTGCCCAATAACGTGGGACTTGAGCAAATTCAAAGTCCATACGACGTACAGGGAAACTTGCTCCAGCACGATTAGAAATATTTACTTTAGCATTCATGTCAGACTCCTTTAAGTGAACCATCAATTCACTTATATCCTTATTTATTTTCTTAATATTTATAATAATACGCCTTTGAAAGCGCTATTTAAGTGCAGATGAGGACAGCAAATTATCAGATGAGGTCATCACTAGCCCCTTTCTGGAGCAAAATGAACATATATCAATTTTAAAAACGAGCAGTGGTTTCAAGACAATAAAAAAGGACTGCTAACAGTCCTTTTCACTTTATTTTTAATTTAAAGTCCAAGTTTGGCTTTCCATGATTTTAATAGGCTAACTGTATCTAAATCATTAGGATGAAAGCCTGGTTTAAAATAAGCCAACATCTCTTTAGCCATACCCGTAATAATGCCTTTCGACGGGCTATAACCATATTTATAAATCACAGACAATTCATCTAAGTTTAATTTTTTATCTTCTCTTAAAAGACGGAGTACAAACGAAGATTGAATTGCGAAAATAAGCGCCATCGCAAATACAAGTGAACTTGTACGTAATGCATAAGCTTTAACACCTTTGCCAAATACGCCTTCGTATACATCAAAAGCAACGGCTTTATGTTCATTTTCTTCTATTGCATGCCAATACCACATAGTTGACATTGTTTTGTCTGTCATAAGCTCTTGAATATGAGTATTAACTAAAAGCTGAGATGCAATCGTTGCAGTAAAATGCTCAAGAGCCGTAGTCGCAGTTAAATCTACCATTTCTTGCGTCATACCAAATGGTTTTACGATCTTTGCAAAAGTTTTACGCGCAGTCTGAATAGCTGTATCAGTAAATTTTTCCAACGACTCTACATCATGACCGAACTTTTGTGCAGATGCATTAAAGTTCACATGTTCTTGAGTATGCATAGCCTCTTGACCAATGAAAGCACTAATTTCTTTTTGTAGCTCTTCATTGTTTTTAATCGCTGGGTGATAACGCACCGCACGTACACTATCAATAAAGAACTTTTCACCAGCAGGAAATAGTGCTGATAATGCTGTCATAAAATGTGTAAGGCCAGCAGAACCATTCATCCAGTATTCTGGTACATCATTAAAGTCAAAGTTCATACGACGTACAGGAAAGCTTGCTCCGGCACGATTCGTAATATTTACTTTAGCGTTCATAGTGAAAGCTCCTTGCTAGTAACCGTAGTTACTTAAACTTTATTGTTCGTTTTCTTGATTCTTATCATACAAAGTTAATAAAAAGGCTTAAGTGCAAATAGGGACATTGAAGTATCAGTTAAGGCCAGCTTTCTATTGAATTGTCGAACAATTAAACATAAAAAAAGCGCCCCAAAAGGAGCGCTTTTTTCACTGAAAAGTGATTATGCAGTTACTTTCGCAACAACACCAGCACCTACAGTACGACCACCTTCACGGATCGCAAAACGTAGACCTGGGTCCATTGCGATTGGGTGGATTAATTCTACTGACATTTCAACGTTGTCACCTGGCATTACCATTTCAACGCCTTCTTTCAACTGGATCGCACCAGTTACGTCAGTTGTACGGAAGTAGAACTGTGGACGGTAACCATTTAAGAATGGAGTGTGACGACCACCTTCTTCTTTAGAAAGTACGTATACTTCTGCGTCGAATTTAGTGTGCGGCTTGATTGTACCTGGTTTAGCAAGTACTTGACCACGTTGTACGTCTTCACGCTTAGTACCACGAAGTAATACACCACAGTTCTCGCCTGCACGGCCTTCGTCAAGAAGTTTACGGAACATTTCTACGCCAGTTACAGTTGTTTTAACTGTATCTTTAATACCAACGATCTCTACTTCTTCACCAACTTTAACGATACCAGATTCTACACGGCCTGTTACTACTGTACCACGACCAGAAATTGAGAATACGTCTTCGATTGGCATTAAGAATGCTTTGTCGATAGCACGTTCTGGTTCTGGGATGTAAGAGTCAAGAGCTGCTACAAGAGCAAGAACTGATTCTTCACCGTAAGGACCTGCTTCACCGTTAAGAGCAGCAAGAGCTGAACCACGGATTACTGGAGTGTCATCACCTGGGAAGTCGTAAGTAGAAAGAAGTTCACGAACTTCCATTTCTACTAATTCAAGTAATTCTTCGTCGTCAACAAGGTCGCATTTGTTTAAGAATACGATGATGTAAGGTACACCAACCTGACGAGAAAGAAGGATGTGTTCACGAGTTTGTGGCATTGGACCGTCAGTCGCAGCACATACAAGGATCGCGCCGTCCATCTGAGCAGCACCAGTGATCATGTTTTTAACGTAATCGGCGTGGCCCGGGCAGTCAACGTGTGCGTAGTGACGAATTGGAGAATCGTATTCTACGTGTGAAGTATTAATTGTAATACCACGTGCTTTTTCTTCAGGTGCTGAGTCGATTTGCGAGTAATCTTTCGCTTCACCGCCGTAAGTTTTTGCACAAATAGTTGCAATCGCAGCAGTTAAAGTTGTTTTACCATGGTCAACGTGACCGATTGTACCCACGTTTACGTGTGGTTTATTACGTTCAAACTTGGCTTTAGCCATGATGATCTTCCTTTATTAACTACTCATGGAGGGTCACCCCATGAGCACTTGGTTTTCAACTAAGAATTAGTTAGGGCTTATAGTAATCGAAAGATTACTCGTCGTCACCTTTTTTACCGCCAGCTTGGAATTTAGCAATGATGCCTTCAGCCACGTTACGTGGAGTTTCAGCATATTTAGCAAATTCCATTGAGTAAGTCGCACGACCTTGAGACATAGAACGCATTTGAGTCGCGTAACCAAACATCTCAGCAAGAGGAACTTCTGCTTTAATTGCTTTTGTTCCACCAGGAAGATCGTCCATACCTTGAACCATACCACGACGACGGTTTAAGTCACCCATGATATCGCCCATGTAGTCTTCTGGAGTTTCTACTTCAACTTTCATGATAGGTTCAAGAAGGATAGGATCCGCTTTCATGAAACCATCACGGAAGGCATAAGAACCAGCCATTTTGAACGATAATTCGTCAGAGTCGACATCGTGGTAAGAACCGTCGAAAAGAACAGCTTTAACGCCTACAACTGGGTAACCAGCCAAGACACCATTCTTCATACGTTCTTGAATACCTTTATCAACTGCACCGAAGAATTCTTTAGGTACTACACCACCAACAACTTCTTCAGCGAATTCGTATTCTTTACCAGCAGTTTCAACGTCAAGCGGTTCTAAACGAACATATACGTGACCGAACTTACCTTTACCACCTGTTTGACGTACGAATTTACCTTCTTGCTCAACAGTTTTCTTAATCGTTTCACGATAAGCAACCATTGGTTTACCGATATTCGCTTCAACACCGAATTCACGCTTCATACGGTCAACGATGATGTCAAGGTGAAGCTCACCCATACCAGCAATAATTGTTTGACCAGATTCTTCATCAGTACGAACACGGAACGATGGATCTTCTTTCGCCAAACGGCCTAAAGCGATAGACATTTTTTCTTGGTCTGCTTTAGTTTTTGGTTCTACAGCCAATGAAATTACTGGCTCTGGGAATTCCATACGCTCAAGAGTAATGATGTTTTTCTCATCACATAATGTATCACCAGTTGTAACGTCTTTAAGACCTACACACGCTGCGATATCACCTGCACGGATTTCATCAAGATCTTGACGCTCGTTCGCGTGCATTTGCACGATACGACCGATACGTTCACGCTTAGCTTTAACTGGGTTATAAACCGGATCACCTTGTTTAAGAACACCAGAGTAAACACGTACGAATGTTAAGTTACCTACGAATTTGTCGTTCATGATTTTGAACGCAAGTGCAGAGAACGGAGCTTCGTCAGATGCTTCACGAGACGCTTTAGTTTCGTCTTTATCGTCAAGGATACCTTCGATCGCTTTAACTTCTGTAGGTGATGGTAAGAATTCAATTACAGCGTCCAACATACGTTGAACACCTTTGTTTTTGAACGCAGAACCACAAAGCATTACTTGAATTTCAGAAGCTAATGTACGAGCACGTAAACCAGCGATGATGTCTTCTTTAGAAAGATCACCTTCTTCTAGGTACTTGTCCATTAATTCTTCAGAAGCTTCAGCAGCTGCTTCAACCATGTTAGTACGCCATTCTTGAGCAGTATCAACTAGGTCAGCAGGAATATCACCGTATTCAAACTTCATACCTTGAGAAGCTTCATCCCAGATGATTGCCTTCATTTCGATAAGGTCAACAACACCTTGGAATGTGTCTTCAGCACCGATTGGCACAACGATTGGCACAGGGTTACCGCCCAAACGTGTTTTCATTTGTTCAACAACACGGAAGAAGTTTGCACCAGTACGGTCCATCTTGTTCACGAATGCTAAACGAGGCACTTTATATTTGTTTGCTTGACGCCATACAGTTTCAGACTGAGGCTGTACACCACCAACTGCACAGTAAACCATGCACGCACCGTCAAGAACACGCATAGAACGTTCAACTTCAATTGTGAAGTCTACGTGTCCCGGTGTATCAATTACGTTGATACGGTGTTGTTGGAATTGGTTAGCCATACCAGACCAGAAACAAGTTGTAGCAGCAGAGGTAATTGTAATACCACGCTCTTGCTCTTGTTCCATCCAGTCCATTGTTGCTGCACCGTCGTGTACTTCACCAATTTTGTGAGATACACCTGTGTAGAACAAAATACGTTCAGTTGTAGTTGTTTTACCTGCGTCAATGTGCGCAGAGATACCGATGTTACGGTAACGAGTAATTGGGGTTTGGCGAGCCATGATGTCTACATTCCTAAATGTTATCTTTAAAACAGGGCGCATCAATTAAATTGATGCGCACGAATACTCAAACGGGGCAACTTAAATACCCGCAAAGCCCCCACTTTGGTAGAGAGCAATGTTGAATCTAGCTACTGTATGCATGAGTATTCTCCTGATTAGGGACTGTTTTATCCGCTTAGAAACGGTAGTGAGAGAAGGCTTTGTTAGCTTCTGCCATACGATGCACGTCTTCACGTTTTTTGATCGCGGCACCTTTGCCTTCAGCTGCATCAAGCAACTCGCCAGCAAGACGTAAAGCCATAGTTTTTTCAGAACGCTTAGCAGCAGCATCTACTAACCAACGCATTGCTAAGGCAGTACGACGGGATGGGCGTACTTCCATAGGTACTTGATAAGTAGCACCACCAACACGGCGTGCTTTTACTTCGACCATAGGACGAACTTTCTCAAGAGTAGTCTCGAAAAATTCAACTGGGTCTACTTTGTTTTTTTCTTGAACGCGTTCTAAAGCACCGTAAACGATACTTTCAGCAATAGATTTTTTACCATCTTGCATTACGTGGTTCATGAATTTAGCGATTGTTTGGCTGCTAAATTTTGGATCTGGAAGGATCTCACGAGCAGCGACTACGCGACGTCTTGGCATTTTAATACACCTAATAATATGACACTTCAGGATAATCCAGCAGTTTGTACAAGTGTCATGTACACGACGCTGGCCTTACTATACGTCGCTTGAATTACAAATCTATGAAGAATTCAAACAAGCGAAACGCTAAAGGGCTTTTGGACTAGTTTCCTAGAATTACTTCTTAGGACGCTTAGTACCGTATTTAGAACGTGATTGATTACGATCTTTAACGCCGGCACAGTCTAAAGAACCACGAACGGTATGGTAACGTACACCTGGTAAGTCTTTAACACGACCACCACGGATAAGAACAACACTGTGCTCTTGTAAATTATGACCTTCACCACCGATGTAGCTAGATACTTCAAAACCTGAAGTTAAGCGAACACGGCAAACCTTACGCATAGCTGAGTTAGGTTTTTTTGGTGTAGTTGTATAAACACGTGTACAAACACCACGACGTTGTGGACAAGCCTTCAACGCAGGAACTTTGGATTTTTCAACCAAAGTCGTACGACCCTTACGGATCAACTGATTCGTTGTTGCCATATGGCAATTCTCCCGTTATTAAAAAACCTTAAAAAGAAAATACCTCTTTTTAAGGGCACATAATTGTAAGCCAAGATGCAAAAATGGTCAACATGGCAATACTTACCAAATGTTGACCATATCAATGTTTGACAGGATGATTTACAAATTTAAATAAGGCTGAAACTTAATTTTCAAACCCTGTCTTTGTAATTGTATTGTTAAGAGTACTTTTGATCCTCTACAACCTCATCATTTTCAATTTCTAATGCTGGTTTTTGTTCACTGTGTTCATGCTCAACCACATGTTTTTCTGCAAGCTGCTCGATACCGTTATGAACATTTTCTTGCACTTTTTCTTCACTTTTTTCAGAAGTATTAGATTTGACCACAACAGATACTTTTGAAATTACATCATGATTTTCAATTTTATGATGTTGTGTTGCATGAACACTGCCATTTTCTCCAACATTTAAAAGACGCGGACTTGCCTTTTGAATAAGAGTTACTGCAGCATAGTAAGCTTGTAATGGTGACAAATGCTCACTTGGGTGTTCATTTAAATAATGTCGTGCTGCACCAAAAATAGCTTGTGCTTTATGGCCTACGTCTTCTTGTAACTTCCAGCTATAAACAGCACTAAGTACTGCACCAGCAACTGGAGTAAACTTGCCAACCGCAGCAAGTTGAGGAACTTTATTTAACCAGCTCCATTTGAACTCACCATTTTCATCGACTAACCAGCTTTTTAAAGTTTCAATATCATTTGAAGACCCAAGTACTTGCTGAAACTGTTGAATATCTTGTGTTTCTAACATATTACGTAAAGCTTTAAGTGCTAAAAGCACTGTCTGCTTCTCTGCAATCAGACTAATATCAACTTCTTTAAAAATAAATTCAACGACATCTTGATCAGTGGCTTCAGTCAAATCAAATCCGTGTGATCGTCCTGTTTGATAAATTGTTCTTAAGACCAATACTAAAGAAACTGGAATATCTACGGCTGCACCGACCATACCCGATACACCTGTAATTGCACCTTGAATACTTGCAATTAGTTTATTTTGTTCAATTAAAGCCTGACTTAAACGTTGTGAACGTGAAGTATCTTTAGTCAGCTCAAATAGGTCTTTTGCTCCCGCCTCTTCTAAGATTTTTTCAGTCAGCGTACTTTTTGAACTAAAGTCATTTAGCCAATCAAATAAATAGCTCGATATTTTTTCATTCCAGTCAGGCGAAATAAATGTCGCAATACCATTGACCTTTCTAAAATGACGACCAAACACCTGACGCGTAACTTTAGGTAAATGTTCACGTAACATTTGTTGTGGACTTTCATACTGTTCCACTTCAAAAGGACTTTTACTTCTAGCATTACCTTCTACTGTTTTACCACTTGCAAGTGGCTCAGCCAACTTACTAACCTCACCTATTTGGCTTTGCTGCAAGATGTTTAAACCAGTAGAACTGAGCTTTTTAGCCACTCCGAAGACCTGAGAAAACAAATTGTCAGATTGATTATTATTAAATTTTGTCATCCAGTACCTCGATTTTTTAATTTATCTAATTAGAGATAAATACTAGGTGGAATGTGGATTTATCTCAACTTGAATGTGTGTATTTTAGTTAACCCTAAATGCAACATACTGTGTATTTGGTTATTTTTTTTAAATGCAAAATTGACATAAAGATTTGCCATAAGAAATAAAAAACCTTTCTGCTATCATGGTAACAACGAAAACATATGTCTAATGTTCTTACAGCTATATTCTCCTATCATTTAATAGCTGCTCATGTTCATAGACTTTAAATATCACCATAAAGGGACCTGTAGATGAAACGTGTTGTAATCACTGGTATGGGTATTAACTCATGTATCGGTAACTCTTTAGAAGCAGTTACTCACTCACTTCAAAATGGAATCTCCGGGACACGTTTTAACCCAACTTATGCTGAACTCAATTTTAAGAGTCATGTCAGCGCTGCTGCAGAACAAGATTTTGACAATATTGATCGTAAATTAAAACGATTCATGGGCGTATGTGCAATGTACGCTTATAACTCTGCTGTTGCCGCTGTTGAACATGCTGGCTTAAAAGCAGAAGATTTAGCAGATAATCCACGTTATGGTATTGCTGGCGGTTCAGGTGGTGGTTCAACTGCTTCTGTTGTAGAAATGACTGAGCTTTTAGAAACTAAAGGTGCTCGTAAAGTTGGTCCTTTCTTCGTTCCACGTAACATGACAAACACAATTACTGCAAACGTGGGTGTTGCATTTAAACTTCAAGGTATTGCTCACTCAATCGCAAGTGCTTGTGCAACTTCTGCAGATGCAATTGGTTATGCATATAATCTTATTCAACTTGGTAAACAAGACCTTATGCTTGCTGGTGGTGGTGAAGAAGATCACTGGTCTCAAAGCTTATTGTTTGATGCTATGGGTGCTTTATGTTCTAAATACAACGACACACCTGAAACAGCATCTCGTCCATATTCAAAAGACCGTGACGGTTTCGTTATTGCTGGTGGTGGCGGTTTCGTTGTTCTTGAATCTCTTGAACATGCTCAAGCACGTGGTGCAAAAATTCTTGCTGAAGTTGTTGCTTATGCTGCGAACAGTGACGGTGCAGACATGGTTGCTCCAAGCGGTGAAGGTGCGACTCGTTGTATCTTGATGGCTCTTGAAGAAGCAAAACAACACGGCGTAGAAAAAATTGACTATGTAAATACCCATGGTACTTCTACACCAGCTGGTGATGTTACTGAACTTAAAGCAATGGAACGTGCTTTTGGTGAAGGTAAAGTTCCACCTTTAAGCTCAACTAAATCTATGACTGGTCATAGCTTGGGTGCTGCTGGTGTTCATGAAGCAATTTACTCTGTATTAATGCTTCAAAATGACTTTATTGCTCCAAACATTAACGTGACTGAGCTTGATGATGGCACTGAAGGTTTTGATATTGTGCTTGAAAAACGTGATGCAAAATTGAATACTGTAATGAGTAACAGTTTTGGCTTTGGCGGTGTAAACGCTTGCCTAATTTTCAAGAAGTGGGATGCATAATCCCACCTAGGATTAACGATGGATGCACCTTCTGATGCTTTTTTGTGGGTAAAAGCATTACATATTATTGCTGTGGTTTGTTGGTTCGCTGCTTTGTTCTACTTACCACGTCTTTATGTTTACCATGCAATGAGTGAGGATGCGGCAAGTCATCAACGCTTTGAAGTGATGGAACGTAAGTTGTATCGAGGTATTATGTGGCCATCTATGATTGCCACATTAATTACCGCCCATTTTCTCGTAGACTGGGGCGATGCAACTCGACATTACCATGAAGCCACATGGTTCTATTTAAAAGTTGGATTAGTGGCTTTATTAGTAATTTATCATTTAGTTTGTGGTTACTATCGCAAAAAGCTTATTGGAAATGCTCACTATAAATCACATAAGTTCTGGCGTTTTTTCAATGAAATGCCAACCTTAATTTTATTTGCTGTTGTGATTTTAGTTGTCGTAAAACCTCAGTTTTAACTGGGGTTTTTTATTATCTAAGATTTTTAACTGAATTCTTTTATTCATTTCACTGGCTTAACCTATTCATAATTTATTTTTCCGAGCAAAAGACTTTTACAGCAATCTTGATACATTCTTATAAAAACACCTCATCTTTTTTATAAATTCAATAAACAGTAAGGATAAAGCATGAAAAGTCTGGCTTTTATTCATCGTAACGATACTCGTTTTGCAGTCGGCGATTTTTATCCAGTTCTTTCTGTTTTTTCCTACCATGAGTTAGGTAATACACTCTCCCCCTTTTTACTACTCGACCATTTAGGCCCCGGAAAAATTGCACCGTCTATAAAACGTAGAGGAGTCAATGATCACCCCCATCGTGGGTTCGAAACGGTAACACTTGTTTATGCAGGTGAATTGGAACACAAAGATTCATCTGGCGGAGGTGGGTCTATAAGTGCTGGCGATGTGCAATGGATGACAGCAGGCGCTGGTGTAATTCATCGGGAATTGTTTAGTGAAGAATTTTCTAAATCTGGCGGTGCTTTTGAAATGATCCAGCTTTGGGTCAATTTACCAGCAGCAGATAAAATGAATTCTCCACGCTATCAAAGTTTAAAGAAAGCTGAAATACCAGTGGTAAAACTGGAAAATGAGGCTGGATTTGTACGTATTATTGCCGGGCGGTTTAATCATGTTATAGGACCCGCGCTTACTCACACACCTATTACCTTATTAGATGTAGAGCTCCGCGCAGGTCAGCAAGCCATTTTCCCTGCTCAATCTGGCGAAACAACATTAGTTTATTTACGTTCAGGCCGAGTACAATTTCAAAAAGATGAAGAAGTCCTAGAGGAACAAGGTTTAGCAGTGATGTCAAACCAAGGAGAGCATTTCTCTATTACGGCTTTACAAAGTTGTAAGTTACTTATTTTGACAGGACAACCCATCATAGAACCGATTAATGGTCATGGTCCATTTGTAATGAATACTTATGATGAGATTTTACAAGCCTATGATGATATTAAAAATGGAAGATTTGCCAAGTAAAACAGCCTAACTACCGCATGCGAAACAAATCACAGTTATTTGCGCGTCTGTCTTTCAACATAGTTGATGTATGTTATGCTACAAATTAACAGATGAACTTATTTACTAGCAAAACTATGTTCACTCTCAACGCTTTTAAACTTCTCATATATCGGCAATTTATTATTTTCACCCTTTTTATTTTTCGTCACTTAAAAAGCTATCCAATTCGATTTCTTACGCCTGAAGAAAAGGTTTTGGCGCAAAGGGTGTTTGGGGATTTGCTAGATTGCGAACGACCTAAAATTATTGCTACTCGTTACTTACCTTGGCAATCTCATGGAATTTTGATGGCGCCAAATGGAAATATTTATGTCAATCTTTCTGACTACAGTAGTAATTACGCGCTAGAGTCTAAATTCATACAAGGCATTTTTATTCATGAGTTGGCTCATGTCATGCAATACCAACGAGGTATTCATGTACTACTAAAAGGTGCCTTACTGCAAACGGCCTACTATCTGAGTTTTAAATATTACAACCCATATAAATACACTTACCATCCTCAGAAAGCTTTTAGCTCTTACAATATTGAGCAGCAAGGAGAAATTGCTAGAGATATCTGCTCAGGTAAACTGCCAAATATTATTTGTTCACCTCACTTTGATTTGTAACTAAATAATCAAGATCGTCTTCTACGTAATTTTTTTGCTAACTTACTGGTAGAAAATTTATAAACAAAAAAATATGAAAATAAAGTTGAGATCTGAGTTTATTAATGTCAAATTATTGAAAATAAGTATAAAAACTTATTCCAAAATTTGGAGTGTTAAGGCAGTATACAAACAATAAAAATAATGAAGCTTGTTTCTATTGTATACAGAAAATCTCGTTATTTTTACGCAGAAAATATGTGATTGGTATATATTATTGATCTTGACATTTTTGTTTACTATTTTACTTGTTTATTATCGTGCTATACACATCGTTGAAAAATTATATTCATAAAAATCAACACTATGTGTATTTATATTCGTTATGATCTAGGATTAGGTTTGAATGAAAAGTTTTAAAGTTGCCCTTGCTCAGTTTTCTCCGCATATTGGCAATATTGACTCAAACACCCAAAAGATGATTGAGCAAGCAAATCAGGCGAAAAAACAAGATGCTGACCTGATTATTTTTCCTGAGCTTTCTGTGATTGGTTATCCAGCTGAAGACTTATTGTTACGTCCAAATTTAAATAAACGTATGCAAAAGGCTTTTGCTCAACTTAGCGAAGTTAAAGATATTGTGATGGTTTTCGGCTTCGTAAACCAGACAGAAGATGGTCAACGTTATAATTCAGCTGCTGTCATGAAAGATGGCCAAGTTTTAGGTGTCTTCAATAAACATAACTTGCCAAACTATGGCGTTTTTGATGAAAAACGTTATTTCCAAAAAGGCCATCAGCACTTGGTATTTGAGTACTTAGGTCATAAGTTTGGTGTACTCATTTGTGAAGATATCTGGTCAATCAATACAGTAAAACAATTAAGCCAATTAAATGTTGATACTGTACTTGTGCTTAATTCATCCCCATATGAAGTGGGTAAACCACAGCATCGTAAGCAAACATTAAGTGAACTTGCAAAACAACTTCATTTAAACATTGTTTATGTCAACCAAGTCGGTGGACAAGATGATTTAATTTTTGATGGTACAAGTTTTGTCAGCAACCAAAATGGTGAAATTGCTTTACAAGCGCCAAGCTTTAAAGAAGACCTGTATATAGCTGAATTTGACCGCGATACAAAATTATATAAGGTCACCGAGTCTGCTCCTGCATTGGAAACTTTTGCAGAGATCTATCAAGGCTTAGTCATGGCAACACGTGACTATGTAGAGCGCTCAGGTTTTCCTGGAGTAATTTTAGGTCTTTCTGGCGGTATTGACTCTGCCCTTACGCTCGCTATTGCAGTTGATGCAATCGGTGCTGAAAGAGTTCAAGCCGTGATGATGCCTTATACTTACACCTCTCAAATTAGTGTAGAAGATGCAGCTGAACAAGCTCGCCGTATGGGCGTGACTTTCGGTATTGCCGAAATCCACTCAATCGTAAATAGCTTCATGCAAACTTTATATCCGTTCTTTGGTAATTCACCAGCCGATGCGACTGAAGAAAATTTACAAGCGCGCGCTCGTGGCACATTACTTATGGGCTTATCTAACAAGTTTGGTAATTTAGTCCTTTCTACAGGTAATAAATCTGAACTTTCTGTTGGCTATTGCACACTTTACGGTGACATGGTGGGTGGCTTTGCTGTTCTCAAAGATGTTTATAAAACAATCGTGTTTGAATTAGCAAAATACCGTAATAGCTTAAGTGAAACTCCAGTTATTCCTGAGCGTGTGATTACTCGCCCACCTTCAGCAGAACTCCGTCCAGATCAAAAAGACCAAGACTCTTTACCAGCGTATGAGGTATTGGATGCTATCCTTTATGCATACATTGAAGAAGATTTAGGTCAGGCAGACATTATTGCCAAAGGTTTTGATAAAGAAGTTGTTGAAAAAGTCATCCGTTTAGTTGATCGTAATGAATACAAACGTCGTCAAGGTGCGATTGGCCCGAGAATTACTTCTCGTGCATTTAGTCGCGAACGACGTTATCCGATTGTCAACGGTTGGACAGCGAATGACTGAGCAGAAAAACTCATCAAAAACCACAGCACTTGCTCAAGCACTTTTGCTTGAGCAGGTGGAATTTTTCAAAAAACAATTATCGATAGAAAACTCACCTATTTATTTCCAGCAGTTCATTCAACTGTTTATGCAACATGCTGACGAAATTAAACTTTATGAAGTTGTAGATTTAGAACAATTACAAGCCGTTGTGAAACGCTATGCTTTTGAAATGCAGCTGGGTGCAGGCTTACTTGAGTTTATTGGGGAAATTGCACAGCGTATTTATTTATCTGCCATGAAATCTCCAATTCAGCTACAAGACTTGGTATCCGATCACCAGTTTGAAATGTGGCTTTCCAAGTTTTTGGAAATGGAGCATATTCCTCAATATCTGAATGAGTTTTTAAGAACCAGCCCTTCTGTTCAACAACTTTGCCAATATATTGCTACTTCAACCTTAGAACAAAAATTACCAAAACTTTTAACTGCCACTAAAGTGAATGACTACCATTTTGAATGGCAACATAAACTTAAAAAATTCTCGTTTTTACAGCAACAACGTCTCGAGCATAAACTTGAAACTTGGATTGCTAGTTTTATTCATGAACAACTTACAGAATTAAGTCTTTTGTCGGCGGAAGATTTAGAAAGCTTGGTGCGTCATATCTGGGAAGATATTAGACATAAAAAAATGTATGAGTTTATGAAACAGCTCACTCCTCTCGATGTGGAAGAGTTCTTTGTCTTAATTTATGAATACTGGAAAGAATTACGTCAATCGCAATTTATGCAAGATCTTATTTTGTATGGCGTCGAAGTTTTTTATGATTTTTATAAAGACCAAAGTCTATTTGAAGTGTTAAGTGAGATTGGTTTAACCGAAACCGATTTACAAACTGAAGCTTTACGTTTTTATCCAAAGGTTATGGATGCCTTTAATGAGCACGGTATTTTGGAACCGTTGCTTCAAGCGCTCCTAGCTCCTTTTTATCAAAGCTCAAAAACACTCGATATGATTGAAAAACATTTTAGTGAGTAAAAAATAGATAAAAAGAAACCACGCAGGAGCGTGGTTTTTAAAATGGTGGCTATGACGAGACTTGAACTTGTGACCCCCGCATTATGAGTGCGGTGCTCTAACCAACTGAGCTACATAGCCGTAAACTGTGTGCGCATTATCTATAGTTCTGTATAGCAGGTCAATACTTCAAAACTCTTAATGCCCACCAAATGAACAAATATGATTCAGATTATCATTATTTGTTCATTTTTTAGCAAATTCATACTTTAAGCAATTGATCGGCCACAGAAATATATTAAAGATCTAATACTAGTTTTTTACCTTTTGCTCTTGATACACAAATCATCATGCTCTTTTGTGAAGCCTTTTCGGCATCACTTAAGTATTGATCGAAATGCTCTGCTTCACCTTCTAAGATAGCGGTTTCACATGTACCACAAACCCCTTCTCGGCATAGACATTCCACATCAATATTTAATGTCTCAATAGCTTGTAAAATAGTCTGGTTACTTTGTATTTCAATTTCCTGATTAGATTTGGCAAGTACCACCGTAAATGCTTCACCATCTTCTGGAACTGTTGAGGCAAATTGTTCCCAGTGAATGTATTCATCGCGGTAACGGTGCTTGTTACAACAATCAATCACCGCATCAATCATAGGTTTAGGTCCACATACATATACATGTGTGCCTTTTGGTTGCGATGAAATTAATTCGTCTAAGTTAAGCATGCTGCCTTCTGAATCAACATAACTAAATACGTGCTCTGGATGTTTTTGCTTTAATTCATCAAGTAAAGCCGCGTGTTCGTCTTTACAAACTGTGTTTAATCAAAAAATAAGCATAAAAAAAGACCACGCAGGAGCGTGGTCTGTAAAATGGTGGCTATGACGAGACTTGAACTTGTGACCCCCGCATTATGAGTGCGGTGCTCTAACCAACTGAGCTACATAGCCGTAAACTGTGCGCGCATTATCTTAGCTTCTTTACCGCACGTCAAGAAAAATTTTAAATAAAATGAGGTGAAGTGAGCCTATAAGCCGGGTTCTGTCGAGGATGGTCATTCCTCTAGGCGTACAATCACTCATACGCTCAAGCGACCTACCCGAATCCAGTACGGGCCGCACCTAGGATTCCTATTTGGTCTTGCTTCTGGTGGGGTTTGCCATGCCGTGAACTGTTACCAGACACGCGGTGCGCTCTTACCGCACCCTTTCACCCTTACCTCACGAATGAGGCGGTCTACTCTCTGCTGCACTTTCCGTCGGCTTTCACCGCCCAGGCGTTACCTGGCACCCTGCCCTATGAAGCCCGGACTTTCCTCTCCTGCTTCAGTCACGGAGACCTCCACAGCAGCGACCATCCGGCTCACTTCGAGGGCGCATATTAACAAATTTATTCACTAATTGCTTGTGCTTTTTTGAGCAATTAATCTTTTATATTTGTCTAATAGCTGTTCTTCCGTTTCCTCATGCTGCGGATCTTTAGGAATACAGTCGACTGGACAAAATAATTGACATTGTGGCTGGTCATGGGGACCAACACACTCTGTACATAAATCTGGATTAATTTCATAAATCACTTCACCCATAAAAATAGCTTCATTTGGGCAAACTGGTTCACAAACATCACAGTTTATGCACTCATCGGTGATATATAACGACACTTTACCAACCTTGTTGATGTTTACGCTCAAAAGCTTCAACCACAGCTTGCGGAACAAACTTGGTTACATCACCTTTTAAGCGTGCAATTTCTCGAATCAACGTCGAAGAAATAAAAGAATACTGTTCGGAAGGTGTTAAAAACACGGCTTCAAAATGTGGGTCCAACTGGCGATTCATATTAGCCAATTGAAACTCATATTCAAAATCAGATACTGCTCTTAAACCGCGAAGTACTGCTGTAGCCTTTTGTTCTTTGAAAAAATTAACCAATAAACCATCAAAACCTACAAATTCAACATTTGATAGATGGCCTAATGATGACTGTGCCAGTGCAACTCTCTCTTCTAGACTGAACAAAGGATTTTTATGATGTCCAATTGCAATCGCTACTACGACCTCATCAAACATTCTTGATGCTCTAGTAACTAAATCAACGTGCCCATTTGTGATAGGGTCAAATGTTCCAGGATAAATTACACGCGTTTTAGACATCCGCTAGTACTCTAATTGTATTGTGCACCTATTTTAGCAAAAGTTATACATGAGGCGAAATATTGATATGTGGGAAAAAACTTCACCTTGGCATCAGTTTACGGCACAATAGGGGCAATTGTGGAAGTTTGAATTATGGCGAAAGCAACAGTAGTAAAGAAACATAATGGCGGAACCATCGCACAAAATAAACGTGCCCGTCATGATTATTTTATCGAAGAAAAATTTGAAGCTGGCATGTCTTTACTCGGCTGGGAAGTAAAGTCTTTACGTGCTGGTCGTATGAGTTTGACAGAAAGTTATGTCATTTTTAAAAACGGTGAAGCATTTTTATTTGGTGCACAAATTCAACCGCTCCTTTCTGCATCTACACATATCGTGCCGGAAGCTACACGTACACGTAAATTATTATTATCTCGTCGTGAACTTGAAAAGCTTATGGGTGCAGTGAACCAAAAAGGTTATTCGTGCGTTCCATTAGCGTGTTACTGGAAAGGTCATCTAGTCAAGCTTGAAATTGCACTCGTGAAAGGTAAACAACTCCACGATAAACGTGCAACTGAAAAAGAACGTGACTGGCAACGTGATAAAGCTCGTATATTTCATAAATAATAAAAAAACCTTTAAAGCGAGCTTTAAAGGTTTTTTTATTTCATCTTAAATTTAGCAGAATTTCAAACTACCATGACAGTTTGGTGCAAAAGCCTGGTTTTTAAGTTGTAAGTCTTTTAATGGAAAATTTACGATAGTATTGGGTAATTTCACTTCTCCCACTGCTAAATCTTCGCCAAATAAACAGTTAAGTACATTACACCTTACTGGATTTGCTGTTAAATAATTACTAATTGGGTCAACTACCTGCTTTAAAACATCATTGGTAATTTCAATTTGTTTACTTGGCGTAACGTTTCCAATATCAATTTCATCATCAAAAGCCATCCACCTCCCCTCTCAGCTGCAGCATCTGCACCTGGCCAGAATATTTTTTGTGCTTGTAAAGAAAGAGAGAATGGATTATTTAACTCAATTTTATGAATAAATCCTAAATTTTGATCAACCGTAAGAGCTGCTCTTAACCCTGTAATACTACCCGTTACATTTTTTTGTAAATTTAGTAGCCCTAATGCCGCATTGATCGATGCTTTCAAATCTCCAGAAAAGTTAAGTTGATCAATATTTGCAATACCATTGAGCATGACATTATTCATTCTTGAACCAGATATGACTTGTCCATTGATTACTATAAGCGCAGTAGTCTGTTGTAATTGTAAATTATAATCAGATGAGTTAAATCCTAGAGGCAAGCATACTAAAAGACATGCATTAACAGTACCATCTATTGTCTTACCTGTATCTTGATAAGACATATTTCTAGCTGCAGTATATGCTAAGCCAGTTGTATCTTTAATTTTTAAATAACCACTTAAACTATTAATTCCATTTGGTGTTTCCGAGTTTTCAAGCCCAAGGGTCAATAATCCCATCACTTTTTCTGCACTTAAACGAAAACCTTTAATTTCTCTTAATGCTGCACTGTCTGGATTTTTAATCGCAAATTCAATAAATGGATTACTGAAAACAGCAGAAGAAGAAGCTCGGCCATCATTCGTATCACTTAAACCACTTAAACTTAAATTATCAATATCAATATCACATCCAGCTAAACCATTTACCCCACCGCAACCCAACTGCAACTTATTAATATTGGCGTTTAATTCAAGATTAGCTTCTAAACCTAATTTATAAAAACCAATATTTTGTTGGGCCATAGAAGCATCTGTTTGTTTTGGATCGGTATAGGTAAATGAAAATAAAGCCTGCGCTTCGACTTTAGAAAGTTCTGTATCATTTAATGGAATAAGATTCGCAGATTCTAAATTAGCATAGCTCAAAGTACTCCATGTTATACAAAGAACTGTTAACAAGTTTTTCATGATTATTCCGTTTTTTTATTTATTAGTATTTAGACATCATTGTCCAAATAGACCATTTGGTAAAAAAATAATCAAAAAAGAACAAAAAAGACACAACTTTTTTGTAATTAAAATAAAATATAAAATTTATTTATTTTTAATCAAAAACTTATTTCAACCCAATCGGTGAAGCAATCCAGCAATATATTCACCAAACCATTTAGCAGTATCTAAATCACCTTGTGGCGGTGTAATTTCAACTGGTGCATTATCTGATTGAGTCATTAAACCTAAACAGCTCGATAAACGGTTTAAATCAGTTTCGGTATGACCTGTTGTCATTAAAGGCAAACCAGACCAGAGCATGCCATGCTGCATCGCAAAAATATTAAGTTGTTGCAAAACCGCTAGCTTATCACCACTCAGGCCACCTGAGTTTGCAAAACCCGCTGCTAATTTGCCTTGCCATAAACGATTTTTCCAGCGTTTGGAGGTACTATCCATAAACTTTTTAAAGTCGGCAGTTACACTCCCCATATATGTTGGAGAACCAAAAATAATACCCTGTGAGGCATCTAAAACATCCCAGTCAATGTGCTCAATATTCATCACATGTACTTTAACACCCATCACTTGTGCACCAGCAGCAATAGCAGATGCTACCTTTGCGGTATGACCATATGGACTATGATAGACGATAGAGAGATGTTTTTCAGGCAAAGACATAAGCTTAATATTTTAGCGATTTTTTGTATTTTATCATTTTATTAAAAGTTGCTAAACCGTGATCTAAGAATATCAAAAATTAGCTTTTAAGCAGTTTATTTAAGTAAATACTGAAAATACAAAAAATAAAAAAACTCCCTTATATTATTTTTAAATTTAAATAACATAAGGGAGTAATATCACAACAATCGTACTTCTAAAATTAAATACGATTTTTATAAATTACATAAAAACAAAAGTTGCCATACGGCCAGTTTTAGCATCACGGCGGTAAGAGAAATACTCTTCTTGCTGTTGATATGAACATTGATCGCCGCCTAAAACTTGCTTAACACCAAGGCTTTGCAAAATAAAACGAGCAATCGCGTATAAATCTGCATGAAATTTATCTGGAGCTGCTCCATCAATAAATGCAGTTTCCAATTCAGGATATTTACTACAAAAAGCAGTTTTTACTTCGGCTCCAATTTCAAAACAAGGTTGACTAATCGCAGCTCCTAACCACGCCCAAGTTGGAGGGCTTTGCATTGCAGCAACTGTATTTTCAATAATCCCGCCCGCCAATCCTCGCCACCCTGCATGTAAGTTGGCAACTTCAGTGCCCTCTGCGTTACCAAGTACTACAGGCAAACAATCGGCTGTCATCATCATTAACGCATGACCTTTGGTTTGAGTAACCAATCCATCGCCAATTAATGCTGTAAAGGGAATTTGTTCATTTACCGTATGACAAATCGTACTATGCGTTTGGGTCATCCATGTCATTTTCTTAACACCAAACTGAGCAAATTCGTCTAAAAGCATCATTCGATGCTGCTGAACGCGTGCAGCTTCGTCTTTAACGTGTAAAGCAAGATTAAACCCAGTTAATTCGGTTTGGTCCGTTGGCAAAGCCAAAGGATGTTGAACACGTGTCTGCCCTACAAATACGCCTTGCGGTAAACCTTGAACAAATTCCATATGCATGTCCTTAATATGCAGCGTTTTCTGAACGTAGCACATTAACCAACTGAGTAAAATCTTCAGGCCAAGGTGCTTCAAATAACATTTCTTCACCAGTACGCGGATGTTTTAAACCCAACTTAGCTGCATGCAATGCTTGACGTTTGAAACCACGTAAAGTTTCAATGAGTAATTCAGATGCACCAGCAGGTACACGTACACGGTTCATATAAACCTGATCACCAATCAAACCGTAACCAATATAACTAAAATGCACACGAATCTGATGAGTTCGGCCTGTTTCAAGACGAGCTTGCACACGAGTAAAATCTTTAAAACGCTCTTTTACGTTGTAATGCGTCACTGCATCACGCCCACCCGGTAAAATCGCCATTTTCACACGGTCAACTGGGTGACGTTTAATTGGCTCATCAATCGTACCACCAGCAATAATATTTCCATAAACAACTAAGTCATATACACGATAAACCGACTTATTTGCCAATTGTTTACTTAAAGAAAATTGCGCTTCTAGTGTTTTAGCAACAACTAATAGTCCACTGGTGTCTTTATCAATACGATGTACTAAACCAGCACGAGAAAGTTCTGCCAATTTTGGAAAATGATAAAGCAAGGCATTCACTAAAGTTCCAGAGGTATTACCTGCTCCTGGATGTACAACCATCCCTACTGGTTTATTAATGACTAAAATATCATCATCTTCATAAACAATATTAAGTGGAATGTTTTCAGGTTGACTCGTCGTCTGAGCTTCAAGCTCAACTTCGAGCGTAAGTAGCTCTGTCCCTTCACAACGATGCTTAGGTTTAACAATGTTACCATTCACCAACAGATGGCCATCCTTCAACCATTGCTTGAGCTTTTCACGCGAAAACTCACTCCACACCATGGCTGCAACTTGGTCGATACGTTGCCCTAAGTAGCTTTCATCTAACTGAACTTGCAACGATAAACGTGTTGCAGTTGTATCAGAAGTATGGTTATCTGCATCCTCAGAATCTTCAAGTAAATTGAAGTCGGTTTCAGAGAAGTTTGTGTTTGAAGATTGTGCTGAAGTCATTTGATCATTGAGATAAAAGTGGTTTAATAGCGCAATTGTAGCTCATTGCCCAACATAACAGAGGAGTTTTTATGTCGCTACCACGTTATAAAATTACGATGCTTGCCTTATCTCTAGGTGTAGCGTCTGCATTTGTGGGCTGTAGCAGCAATCCAAGTAAAAAAGAAGTGGTCGATACTGGCCCGCAATCTAGTGAACAAGCATATTTTGAAAAGGCCCAAAAATCTCTTGATCGTGGTCAATATCTTGAAGCTACTAAATCTTTAGAAGCGATTGACACCTATTATCCAACTGGACAATACGCGCAACAAGCACAACTCGAACTTCTCTATTCAAAATTTAAACAAAAAGATTATGAAGGGGCGATTGCTCTAGCTGAACGCTTTATTCGTTTAAATCCTCAGCATCCAAATGTAGATTATGCCTACTATGTACGTGGCGTATCTAACATGGAGCTGAACTATGACAGTTTATTGCGCTACACATCTTTGCAACAATCACACCGTGACATCAGTTATTTAAAAGTTGCTTATCAAAACTTTGTTGATCTGATTCGCCGCTTCCCAAGCAGCCAATATTCTGTCGATGCAGCACAGCGTATGAAATTTATTGGTCAAGAGCTTGCTGAAAGCGAAATGAATGCTGCACGCTTTAACGTTAAACGTAAAGCATGGGTTGCAGCAGCTGAGCGTTCACAATGGGTTATTGAACACTATCCACAAACACCTCAAATACCAGAAGCATTAGCAACTTTGGCATATAGCTATGACCAGTTGGGTGACAAAGCAACTTCACAACAATACATTGAAGTTTTAAAGCTTAATTATCCTAGCCTTGTTAATAAAAATGGCACAGTAAACATGCGTGCTGCCCGTAAAGAAGGCAACTGGATTAACCGTGCTACCTTGGGTATTCTTGGCCGTGAATCTAAGTCTACAACACCTGATACTACGACTACTGAAACAGAACCTAAACGTAGTCTACTGAACCGTGTAAGCTTTGGTTTAATAGGTAATTCTGGCAAAGAAGAAGCTCAAGAAACAACAAAAGCACCGGTTGAGACTCCAAAAACTGAAGGTAGCTGGACTAACCGTTTAAGCTTCGGTTTACTTGATAAGCCTGAAAAAGCAGCAGAAGGTGCAACCACTGCACCTGCAGCATCTTCAACTGAACCGGACGACGCTGCTCAATAAGTCATAACAGCTTAAAAATAACCAACAAACAGGCAAGTGATATGACTTGCCTGTTTGTTTTTATAAAATAGTAAAATATTTATCGGGCATATCTCGTTTCATCATGTCAGAATAATCTGACCTATCGCATCATTAGTTTAAACACGGTTATCTGAATTATGGCAATTCCACAGCATACGATTGATCAGATTCTAGATCGGACAGATATTGTCGATCTGATTGGTCAACGTGTGAAATTGAAAAAGACCGG
The DNA here is from genome assembly GCF_000588255.1 of Acinetobacter sp. 1424608. NCBI lineage: Bacteria > Pseudomonadati > Pseudomonadota > Gammaproteobacteria > Moraxellales > Moraxellaceae > Acinetobacter > Acinetobacter sp. 1424608. The sequence goes on along the minus strand of NZ_JFXL01000005.1, from coordinate 72,986 downwards.
ACGAACATATTCTGGTTGTTGCCCTTTTCATCAAGAGAAAACCCCTTCTTTCCATGTTTATCGCGATAAACAGTACTATCATTGCTTCGGTTGCCAAGCAAACGGCAATGCCATCCGTTTCCTAATGGATATTGATAACCGAAACTTTATCGATGTAATGAAAGAGTTATCGAGCAATGCAGGTGTCGAATTACCCAAAGATAATACCGATAATAAAAAACTGTCTTATACACGCCAGGTTACCAAACCACCAGTTCCAGCAAAAACAGTTGTTGAACCCAGTACTCAAGCACCTATAGATGATCAGTACAATACACTTGAACCAGTGTATTTTGATGATCCTTTTGCCCAGTTCGAACAACCATTTAATTTTGAGGAACCTGTACAAGAAGGTAATTTATACGACCTTCTAGAAAATATTGCCCAGTTTTATGAGCATCAATTACCGACTAGTCAAAAAGCTAAAAATTACTTTAAGCAACGTGGTTTAAGTGACCAGACTATTCAGTTCTGGCGTTTAGGTTATGCACCAGAAGACTGGCAGCATCTAGAAAAAGCTTTTCCTTATGATATTGAGGGCTTAAAGCAACTTGGCCTCATCCGTTCAAGCGACAGTGGTCGTGACTTTGATCTTTTACGTGATCGTGTCATTTTTCCAATTCGAGACCCGAAGGGTCGTGTAGTTGGTTTTGGTGGTCGTGCACTCAATGACGAAATTAAACCTAAATACATCAACTCGCCAGACTCAGAAGTTTTCCATAAAAACCAATTACTTTATGGTTTATATGAAGGTAGAAAATTAAAGTCTAACGACTGGTTAATGGTTGAAGGATATATGGATGTTATTGCTTTACAGCAATATGGTATTACAGGCGCTGTCGCGACTTTAGGAACGGCAAGTAATACAGAACACCTTAATATTTTATTTAAACAAAATAATCGAATTACAATCGCCTTTGACGGCGATATAGCAGGTCAAAAAGCAGCACGTCGAACTTTAGAAATTGCGTTACCACTTCTAAATGATGGACGTGAGCTTAAGTTCTTTGTATTGCCAAATGATCACGATCCAGACTCATTAATTCGACGTGAAGGCCTCGAAAACTTCCAAAGACTTTTACAGCAAGCGCCCCTGCTCTCTGACTTTGTTTTTGCACATCTTACTGGCCAACATGACATTAGTACGCCTGAGGGCAAAAGTCTTGTCATGGGCGAACTAAGAGAACTCACCGAGTTATTACCCAAACAGGGATCTTTCCGTTATCTATTAACCCAATCTTTCCGTGAAAAGTTAGGGTTAGGTAAGCGCTTTACCCCGCAAATTAGTCACGATGCATCGTTATCTTTTAATATTCAGACAAAAGATGAAGACTTTGCTGTCGCAATTTTGATGCACCATCCGTTTCTTTATATTCATTTTGAAGGATTACGGGCTTATATTCCACAAGATGAGTTATTGGCTAAAATATTAGCAATTCTAAATCGTATATTTGATGAATTGCCTGATGACCAAGAGTTAGCGACATATTATGTGTTAGGTGCATGTAGCAGTTATTGCCATGAAATTGCAGATATTATGCAAAGAACTAATATTCAGGCATTAACTCAAGCACCAGAAGTAGCAGATAAACTCGCTAAAGAATATGCCTTAGGCTTACAAGAAAGATATTTACGTCAAAAGCTAAAATCTAAAATTTCTTTAGTTGAGTCAAGAAACCTAAGACAACAACTCAATGAGCTCACCAAACAAATTAGCTTAAGATTATTGTCTTAACGTTTTGGTTTGCGCTCATGATCAAATACATCCTGTAAATGCTGCTGTAACCATTCAAAATAGTCCGGGCTCTCTGCTTTTGCAGCTTCACGCAATAACATAGAGGTCGGATGTATTAATTTTTGCGTCAAACGATGGGCAAATTGCTGCAACACTTGCTCAGGATTCCCACCATGATGCAGAGCCTCTAATGCATGTGTAAGCTCTCGCTGACTAATTTCTTCACTATGTTGGCGATAAGCATGAATTGTACTACCCGCCTCTTTGACTTTTTGATGCGTAATCAGCTGGGTGGCTAGCTGATTAACCATCACCTCAGCTTCAACAGCCGCTTGACGACGTTGAGCCAGGTTTTCATCAATCACACTTTGTAAATCATCTACGCCGTATAAATACACCCCATCAAGCGACTCTACTTTAGGGTCGATATCACGCGGTACAGCTAAATCGACCATTAACATTTGCTGATAACGGCGTTTTTTTAATGCAGTTTTGACATCTGCATAAGCAATAACCTGATGCAAACTCCCCGTACAACTTGAAACAACATCGGCACGATATAGATTCTCAGCCAAATCTGAAAAATCAATAATCTCAACTTCAACTTGATGTGCAATTTCTTGGGCCAATTGATCGGCGCGTTCACGGCTACGATTACAAATAATTATCTTGGCAACACCCATTTCAGCTAAATGCTTGGCAACAAGGCTGTTCATTTCGCCTGCAGCAACCACCATAACCGTTAGCTTTTCAGGTTTACTAAAAACCTGTAAAGCGAGCTGGGCAACTGCATAACCCATTGAAACTGCATGACTACCTACAGCTGTTTCAGAGCGCACACGTTTAGCAGCGTAAAAAGCGTACTCAAATACACTATTTAATTCTGGAGAAACTGTTTGCGCTTCTTTAGACAATGCTAGAGCACTTTTCACCTGCCCTAAAATTTGCGGTTCGCCCAACATGAGTGAATCCAAACCACTTGCTACACGCATTAAATGTGTGATGGCTTGAGCATTTTCGTAACGATAAACATGATGAATTAACTGCTTTACATCAATATTATTGGCATCGGCTAACCATTTCAGAAGGCTTTCGGCATCTTCCGCCATGGCGTAGACTTCTGTACGGTTACACGTTGAGACAACCACTAAGTCTTTTAAAGACTCGTGATGACGTTGTTCGGCAAGCAAATTACTTAATCGCTCTGCATTGAAAGCAATTTGCTCGCGGAGTTCTACAGAAGCTGTTTGATGGTTGACACCCAATGCAAAGAAAGACATATCAGATCATCATTTCGCTAAATTTATGCTATTGTGCAACATCGGTGTCATAAAAAGCATTACTTTGGATCAATAAAAATTGCGTCAAATGAATAGCCGTATTAATTTTAACGGTGCTTCGATAAGACAGTATTCTACCACATTCTTATTGTTAGGTAGCATGTCCTCATATGTCTATGCACGTCCAGTGCAAGAGACCTATGCCGTGCATTCATTTGATCAGGCTTTACAGCAGAGTATGGTCGCTGAATTTGCCTTAGCTTATGACGATATTCCCACAGCACTGCACAATTACACAGTGCTTGCGATAAAAAGCAACTCAACAACAATTAAACAGCGTGCATTAGACGTTGCACTTGAATATAACGACTTACAAGCTGCATTAAATATTGCAACACATTGGGTTGTTCAAGAGCCTAAAGATGTCCCTGCTCTATTTTATTTATCGCATATTGCGCTAAAAACACACGAATATCAGCTTGCTGCCGAGACTTTAGATAAAATTTTAAAAATAGATCCAACTGCCGATCTTGAACAAATTTTGGCAAGCATTGCACCTGAAAATGCACAGGATCGAGAAGTTTTATTAACCGCTTTACGTTCTAGTGCAGAGAAAGACAACCCATCCATCTTAGCGCTTATTGCCAACCTAGAAGCACAAAATGGTCAGTTAGAACCAGCCTTAAGTACCATTAATCGCGCACTACGCCGTCGCCCTAAAGTGACCAGCTTTATCTTAATGAAAGCCAATTTACTAATCGCACTCAGTGATCAGGAAGGTGCTTTAAAATGGTATGCAAAATCAAGCCGTAAATATAAGAAAAACCTAGATATTCGCCTAGCCGAAGTACGTTATCTCATCCAGATTAATCAACCCTGGCTTGCTCTTGAAAAATTAGAGAAAATTATTGAAAGCAATCCTCATGCTGAAGAGGCTTTGTTTATTGCTGGTTTAACCAGTATTGACCTTAAGCAATATGACAAAGCAGAACAATATCTGGTTGATTTACGCAACTCTGCAAAGTATCAAAATGAAGCGTATTACTACTTAGCAATCAATGCTGAACGAAAACAGCACTATGAGACTGCTAAAGCCTATTACCGTTTAGTAGATGGTAGCCTTTACATTGTTTCCAGACGTAATCTTATTGCGATTTATGATAAGCAAGAAAATTTACATGATGCATTACGTTTTTTAACTCAAGAGCGAGTCAATTATCCGCAGCATGCAAGCTTTCTCTATCAAGCTCAAGCTGAAATTTTAAAGAAGATGGGTAATAAAAAAGCTGCATTAAATTTATTAGATGAAGCGATCAAAAACTTACCAGATGATCCAGAACTCATCTATGCAGAAGTTTTATTATTAGACCCTTATACCGACCGCGACAAACTTGATAAAACACTTAAGCAATTATTACAGTTAGAACCGAATAGCCCGACTTATCTAAATGCTTATGCGTATACGTTGGCTTTACAAAACCGTAGATTAAAAGAAGCACGACAGTATGCTGAACAAGCATTGGAATATGCCCCTGAACAAGCCTCAATTCTTGATACGCTAGGCTATATTGCATTTTTACAAAATGATTATGAAGCAGCAGCGGAAGCTTTAGGCAAAGCATATGAACTCAGCCATAACATAAATATTGGCATTCGTTACGCTAAAGCATTGTATATGCAAGGATCGTTAACTCAATTTAGTACCGTGTTACAACAACTGAAACAAAAGCACGCGAATGATCCACAATTGCATCAGCTTGATGCGTTAATTTTACCTACATCTGTAAAAAAGAGTTAAATTTATGAGCAAACTTGCCCAACTGTGCACAGCGATCTGTGGATCAAGTGTATTATTCTTAACCGGTTGTCAGCATTTTACTCAGCCTAAACCCGCAGTTACCCACCAAGTACAAGATGAAAAACACTTCAATTTGCAAGGTAAAATTGGAGTGCGTACTCCCCAACAAAGTGGTAGTGCTTTTTTCACATGGGTTCAACAGCAAGATAATTTTGATATCGAGTTAAGTGGAATTTTAGGTGTTGGAAAAACACAAATTCAAGGAAAACCGGGTGAGGTCACTCTAAACAGCGCTAAAACTGGCGTTATTACAGCAGCATCTCCTGAAGAGCTTTTAGAGCGTGCAACTGGTTGGCAAGCCCCCATTACTCATTTAACCAGCTGGATTTTAGCGAAACCTGCAACTTTAAATGCCCAAATTAGCAAAGATAATGCAAACCGTGTGAGCCAACTCATTGAAGATGGTTGGACGGTTAATTTTAGTTATGATGGTGAACAAACTTTACCAAATAAACTGGTTTTAAAGCAGGCGCTTGCTGAAGATAAAGAAAACCGTATTACAATGGTTATCCAAAACCGTTAAGTCTAACTATATAAATCTATGATTCGAGTTCCTTCTCCAGCCAAGCTCAACCTGTTTTTACATATAACGGGACGTCGTGAAAATGGTTACCATGAATTACAAACCATTTTTCAACTCATTGATTTATATGACTGGATGACTTTTTCCCCTATTGAGAAAGATGAAATCCAGATTGAAGGTTTAGGTGAGGTTCAACTTGAGCAGAATCTGATTTATCGGGCTGCTCAAATATTAAAACCGCATGCAAAAAAATTGTGTGGCCTACACATTAACATTGAAAAAAATATTCCAATGGGTGCAGGTCTAGGCGGAGGTTCTTCGAATGCCGCCACAACGCTCATTGTTTTAAATCAGTTATGGCAATGTGGCCTAACTCAGACAGAGCTTGCTGACTATGGTGTAAAACTTGGTGCTGATGTTCCTATTTTTATTTATGGTAAAAATGCATGGGCTGAAGGTATTGGTGAACATTTAACATTCATAGACTTAGATCAAAAACAGTTCATTATTTTAAAACCTGATTGTTTTATCAGCACTCAATTGCTTTTTTCACAAAAAACATTGACAAGAGACACTAAGACCACTAAATTTTGCGCCTATCAGTTAGAACCTTCTAATTTTGGAAATAACTTTGAGCCTTTGGCTAGAAAGTTATACCCTGAAGTTGAAGAAGCAATGCAATATCTTGATCAATTTGGTCATGCAAAGCTTACAGGTACAGGTGCTTGTGTTTTTACTGAAGTAACCGATGAAATGAATGTTGATGACATTCTTAAACGTGCACCATGTAAAGCTTACTTGGTACATAGTTTAAAAGAATCTCCTTTACATCATTTTAAAGTTGCAAGTTAGGGGCGTCGCCAAGTGGTAAGGCAGCGGGTTTTGATCTCGCCATCCGTTGGTTCGAATCCAGCCGCCCCTGCCAATTTCACCTGTAATGATGATTATATTAGGGGCGTCGCCAAGTGGTAAGGCAGCGGGTTTTGATCTCGCCATCCGTTGGTTCGAATCCAGCCGCCCCTGCCATCATATATATCATCGAATTTAGGGGCGTCGCCAAGTGGTAAGGCAGCGGGTTTTGATCTCGCCATCCGTTGGTTCGAATCCAGCCGCCCCTGCCATTCTTCTTATTTTAAAGACAGACTTAATTGCCTTGCTTTTTGTTGATTATTCTTGACATTGCATTGCAAAAATATTAAAGTTCTGCCGCATTAGGGGCGTCGCCAAGTGGTAAGGCAGCGGGTTTTGATCTCGCCATCCGTTGGTTCGAATCCAGCCGCCCCTGCCATCTATTTCATTACATACCAACCGCCAAGGGTGCTTCATGCCCAATCTTGTCGTTTTTAGTGGAAATGCTCATCCACAGTTCGCTCAAAAAGTCGTAAGTCACTTACATATCCCTCTAGGTGCTGCATCAGTCGGTCACTTTTCTGATGGAGAAATTTCAGTAGAAATTACTGAAAATGTTCGTGGTAAAGACGTATTTATCGTTCAGCCTACTTGTGCGCCTACCAATGATAACCTTATGGAAATCTTGGTTATGGCAGATGCTTTGCGTCGTGCAAGTGCTGGTCGTATTACCGCTGTTATTCCTTATTTTGGTTATGCTCGCCAAGACCGTCGTCCACGTTCTGCACGTGTGCCGATTACAGCTAAAGTTGTTGCAGACATGCTTACCACTGTTGGTATTGATCGTGTCGTAATGATTGACTTACATGCTGACCAAATCCAAGGTTTCTTCGATATTCCAGTCGACAACATCTACGGTACTCCTGCTTTGCTTGCTGACTTACGTCAACAACAACATGATAACCTTATGGTGGTTTCTCCTGACGTTGGTGGTGTAGTACGTGCTCGTGCTGTTGCCAAACAGATGGGTGACATCGATTTAGCAATTATCGACAAACGTCGTCAAAAAGCCAACGAATCGCAAGTTATGCATTTGATTGGTGATGTAAAAGATCGTGATTGCGTTATTGTAGATGACATGGTTGATACTGCTGGTACATTGTGTAAAGCAGCTGATGCACTTAAGCAATTCGGTGCACGTCGTGTTGTTGCATATGCAACTCACCCTGTACTTTCAGGTAAAGCAATTGAGAACTTACGTAACTCAGTAATTGATGAGTTAGTCGTAACTGACACAATTCCTCTTTCTGAAGAAGCATTGAACTTGGGCAAAATCCGTCAAGTTTCTGTTGCTAGCATGGTTGCTGAAACGATTCGTCGTATTAATAACGAAGAGTCTATCAGCGCGATGTTCGATAGTTTATAATATTGCAGCTTTTTCTTAACCCTGGCCTTGGCTGGGGTTTTCTATCACTAAACTGGTCGCAAGTTTAGTTTATTTAATCTTTAATGAGGATTTATCTCATGGCAAACTTCGTATTCAACGCTCAAGCGCGTGCTGAAGACAAACAAGGGAAAGGTGCGAGCCGCCGCCTTCGTCGCGAATCTTTAGTTCCAGCTATCATCTACGGTGGTAACGCTGAACCTGTAAGTGTTACTTTAGAACTTCGTGAGCTTGTAAAAGCTTTAGAAAGCAATGCTTTCTTTGAAGAAGTTGTAGAAATCAAAGTGGGCGATAAAGTTGAAAACGTTAAAATCCAAGCGTTACAACGTCACCCATCTAAAAACACTCCTATGCACGCTGACTTCAAACGCGCATAAGTGTTTAAAGGCGTAAATTAGTGTCAAATATTTCGCTAATTGTTGGTTTGGGCAATCCTGGTTCAGAATATGCCCAAACCCGCCATAATGCAGGTTTTTGGTTCGTTGAACAGCTTGCAGATAAATATGGCATTACATTAAAAAATGATCCAAAATTTCACGGAATTAGTGGTCGTGGTAATATAGAAGGGCACGATGTTCGTTTACTTCTCCCAACGACTTATATGAATCGTTCCGGACAAAGTGTTGTTCCTTTCTCAAAGTTCTATCAAATTGCTCCTGAAGCAATTTTGATTGCTCATGATGAACTTGATATGAACCCTGGTGTAATTCGTCTTAAAACAGGCGGTGGGCACGGCGGTCATAACGGTTTACGTGATATTGTCCCACATATTGGTCCAAATTTTCATCGTTTACGAATTGGTATTGGACATCCAGGTTCAAAAGAAAGAGTTTCTGGGCATGTACTCGGAAAAGCGCCAAGTAGTGAACAAAGCCTGATGGATGGAGCAATTGATCACGCTCTTTCTAAAATGAAGTTACTTGTTCAAGGACAAGTATCACAGGCCATGAACCAAATTAATGCGTATAAACCAGCTTAAATTGTTGAACAATCAAGCTTGCTATCTTGCTTTTTTAGGAGCAAAATGCGCATCAGCCACATTGCCAGAACGGCAAAGGCAAAAGATTTCACTATAAGATCTTCTTAGGTCTACTCAGGAGACGCTAGCCATGCTATCTCGTTTATTAAAATGCAAAATTCACCGTGCAGTTGTAACCCATGCTGAACTTCACTATGAAGGTTCTTGTGCAATTGATGGCGTATTAATGGATTTAGCTGGTATTCGTGAATACGAAGAAATCCACGTTTGGAACGTAACTAATGGCAAGCGCTTCACAACTTACGCGATTCGTGGTGAAGATAACTCTGGCATTATTTCAGTAAATGGTGGTGCTGCTCACCAAGCAGATGTTGGCGATCTTGTAATTATTGCTACTTTTGGTGATTTCACCGAAGCTGAAGCAAATGCTCACAAACCACGTTTGGTATATGCAAACCCAGACAATACAGTCAACCACACAGCGAACTGCATTCCTGTGCAAGTTGCCTAATTAAAGATTTAAAAGTAAAAAGCCCGTAAATACGGGCTTTTTTATACGCCTTTATAAACTTCTAGCAGTCCCCCTCCACCAACTGTGCTGTTGCTTACAGTTTAAAGGCTGTAGCTCTTCTCCACGTAAATCAAATAAAATCGCCTCTCCTTTTGTATTTACCTTAAATTCAGCATACTTTGCTTTCTCATAGCATTGAGCTAGACCTTCGGCAAATAAGAAGCTTCGAGAAGCTGGATATAAAGCCTGTAAACGATTTTCAGGATTTTTTAAAATTAAACGCTGCCCAGCAAATGAATTGTGAGTATCTAAAATGGTACGAACTACTCGATTTTGTGAATCTAAAATAACTTTTGCTGGAACAGAAGCATGATTAAAAATCACTTGATCTAAAGCCTCACTTTCACTTCCCGAAAGCGCTTTGAGAGATTGTAAATTTAATTCATATGCCAGCGCCATATAGTCCCCCTGTAAAATAGAGCGAGGATCAACCGGCTTAAGCTTAATAAAAATACTTTTACTTTGATGCAGGTGCCATTCATTTTTCGCAACCAAACCTGCAAAAAATAATACAGTGGCTACTGCAAGCATAAGGGAGAAATACTTTTTCATTACTTTTCCCCCTCAATAAAATTGCTTTTAGCTTCCTTCAGAAGCAATCCATATAAAGCCAACAATATAATTCCTGACACCAAGATTGATGCACTTTTAGCTAAAAAACTTAATTGTAAACTGTAATAAAGTTGCCAAAGCACAAAGGTAAATACTATGAGCGTAACACCATGAACAATGCGATCTTGATTTTTTAAAGCCCAAGTCAAAATAACAAATAGAATGAATATATCAAAATAGCCGAGAGCAATAAGTAATATCCCAAAAATTAAAAAAGCAACGAAAGTTATAGCTTGAAGCTGCCTATATAAATAGAAAAGGCTAAAGCACAATAACCATAGACTTGGAAAAATATAGATAAACCATAATGGCTGATCAGCAGAATCAATCAACGCAAGCCCCATAAAATTGTCAAAGAATGAGCTCACAAAAATGACACTAAGCACACATAAAAAAATACTCCGCTCATACGATATAACCGCTTTACTCCCTATCAGTAGCATCAAGTTAAAAATCAAATAGTTAAGTAAAGTTAAATTGAAATAAGTTTGAGTAGGATGTACTGACCATAATGAATGGTCTAGTTGCAGTATGTAGATAAATGCTATGCCATAAGTTGCGAGCATTTGAATTAAAACAAAGAACCAATGAGGCTTAAGAAAATAACTGACGCATAGAATAAAAATCTGGGCAATCAATACCCATAAAATTTGATTTGTTTCAGAACCAAGATGAAATAAAAAAGCAGTCTGTCCACTCACAAATAAACAATATGCAAATTGCCGAATGAAATAGCTTTGCGATTTTGTTAGTAAAGTTATAGCTACAGCAACAAAGATGATTCCAATAACTAAGGAAATAGTTTCCCAAAACACTAAAGTAAATACTGCAAGTGCTAAGCCAGCAAGCCAAGCACCAATTGCTAAAGGAATGATATAAAAACGGCTTTGGCGAAAAATTCTTATTAAGAAATAACTAATGAGTGCAAACCAAATAAAAATAATGCCCGCAATCAATAAGAAAATGAATTCATTAGAATCTTTAAATAGATGATTAATACCATCAACAAGCCATATTGTAGCTATCACGCCAAGAATAGCAGCCATTAAACTAGCACATAGCTGATCATTCTTTTTGAAGAAATAATAAAAAGCAATAATTCCTAGTAAGAACGCCGAGATCAGATAGGGTAAATTTTCACTTGATAAGAATTGAATCATCCCTGTTATTGAAATAACAGCAAACCAAGCAATAAAAACAAAACGTAAGGCTGTATATTTCTTTTGACAGAGCCAGAACTGTACAAGACTTAATAAATTTAGAGCCAAAAGATAAAGATAAGGAAACTTTTCTGCCCAGAAAGTCTGTCTAAAAAATAAAAATAGGGCGAGCTGGCTTGTAATACAAATTAAAGCAAAGATTCCAATATTTGGTCGATATAGCCACGGCAATAAAAGCAAAGTCCAAATCAAGAAAAGTAAATAACTGTCTGCACCAGTTTGATAAACTTGCCCAATTACAGCCAAACTCAAACCGATCATTAAGCCGCAAGTACCATGTAAAGTCTGCCGTATTCCCTCGCTTAAGGTATCGTTTATGCTCACCCAAGCTGTGATAAGCAATATAACAGGTGGAATAATGAGTTGAATGCTATCAGGAAGCATCAACCAATTAGCAGCAATTAAATAAAGAATACTGAGCGCCATAAATACATAACTGAAAATATGGAGATGCTGAATAAATAAAGTATTCCTAAATGGATAATAGTCTCTTATCTGCATGAAACACCTGTTTTATTTATAATTTTCTATAAAAAAACATAGCATTCCCTTTTAAAGCCAACAAGTAAGCGCTTGTTAAAAAACCTATTTCGTTTTATGAAAATGCTTATTCATAATGAGACTTAGCATTCTACAAAAGCATCTAGCCAATTTTGCCAAGCGCGCTATAATAAAACCCATCGCTTCAGGGCGGGGTGTAATTCCCCACCGGTGGTAAAGTTAATTTTCATATATAAATTAACAAGCCCACGAGCTTAAATTATTTAATTTGAGCAGATTTGGTGAAACTCCAAAGCCGACGGTATAGTCCGGATGAAAGAAGACGACGAACTGGGATAAATCCGTTTTATTTCAGTGCCAGCCTGTTTTTACATCAGTCCTGAAATGTTCAACCGTATTTTTACGAGAGCGTTTCATTATGTCTAGCTTAATTCAACCAGAACTTTTTTTCTCAGCCCTCTCTCCTGCAGAACAGCGTATTCATCAAGCATTAGAAGATATCCGTCAAGGTAAACCTGTATTGGTGATGGATGACTTTGATCGTGAAAATGAAGCAGATTTAATTGTTGCAGCCGAAACCCTAACTGTTGAGACCATGGCACGTATGATTCGTGATGGCTCAGGTATTGTATGTTTATGCCTGACAGAAGAATTAGCAGATCATTTAGATCTTCCACCAATGGTTTCTCAAAACTCAAGTCAGTTTCACACTGCATTTACAGTGACCATTGAAGCTGCTCAAGGTGTTACTACTGGTGTTTCTGCAAAAGACCGTGTAACAACGATTAAAACTGCTATTAAAGATGGTGCTGTTGCAAGTGACTTAAATCGTCCTGGTCACGTTTTCCCATTACGTGCACGTAATGGCGGCGTGCTTACTCGACGTGGTCATACTGAGGGAACAATTGATTTAGCAAGATTAGCGGGTTTAAAACCTGCTGGTGTGTTATGTGAATTAACTAATCCGGATGGCACTATGGCATCCGGCATTCAAGTTTTGGCTTATGCACAAACTCATCACTTAACAGTGATTACAATTGAAGAACTTGTTCAATACCGTCAACAACACGGTATTTAAATAAAAAAGGTTTGGCTTTAGATCAGATCAGAGCCAAACCTATAAATTAAAACTTACTTATATTTAAGAAACTTTCTTTTGTGCTGCCAGTTCTTCAACATAGTCCAAAAGTTCAGAGAATTGATTAATCATCGCTTTTGGCTGTGCTTGAGCAAGTTCCTCTGCTGTTCCATAACCATAAGTCACAGCTACCGCCTCAATACCATTGTGGCGAGCGCCTAAAATATCATATTGACGATCACCCACCATTAAACACTCTTCTGGATCTAATTGCTCACATTCAAGAATATAATGGATAAGCTCAGCTTTATTGGTGCGTTCACCCGTTAATTCACTGCCATAAATATGTACAAAATACTGGCTTAATTCAAAATGGTCTAAAATTCGTTTTGCATAAATCGTTGGTTTAGCAGTAGCAACGAACAAACGATATCCTTCTGCTTTTAAAGCTTTAAGGGTTTCTGCAACAGATGGATATACTTCATTTTCAAATAAGCCAATCACTGAAAAACGCTCACGGTAAGCAAGTAAAGCTTGCTCAGCTAGAGCATCATCTTGGGTAGCTAATAATTTTGCTAATGATGCTTTTAATGGCGGTCCAATTGTCCAATCAATATTTAAATCGGCAGCTAAAGGATAACCAAGCTTCTCCATTGCATAACGAATTGATGTATGGATGCCAACTTTAGGGTCTGTTAAGGTTCCATCTAAATCAATCAAAATATGTTTTATAGCCATTCAATCACTAACCCAGTAAAGTATTTAATTCAATTGGTCGAGAGTTTAATTAAACTCTCTTATACTAACGTAAATTTAAATTGAAAAGGAAATAACCGTGCGTCCAACCGTACTTTGTTTCTCGGGTTTAGACCCTTCAGGTGGTGCAGGTTTACAAGCCGATATTGAAGCGATTGGACAAAGTGGTGCCCATGCAGCAATTGCGTGTACAGCTCTTACCATTCAAAACTCACAACAAGTATTTGGCTTTGAAGCAACCTCAAAAGAACTATTATTAGCCCAAGCAAATGCTGTTGTAGGCGATTTACCGATTAAATGTGTTAAGTCCGGCATGCTTGGCACAACAGATAATATTGCGGCTCTAGCCGAATTTTTACGTGCCCATCCTGACTATCAGTATGTATTAGACCCAGTATTAGTTGCTAATAGCGGTGGTTCTTTAGGAGATCAGGCAACTTTAGTTAAAGCATTTGTTGAGCTGATTCCCCTAGCGACGCTTATTACGCCAAATACAGTTGAATTACGGGCATTAACAGGTATTGATGACTTAGAAGAAGCGACTCACAAGCTCTTTCAAATGGGTGCTAAAGCTGTATTAGTAAAGGGGGGACATGAAGATACCCCTAACTTCATTAAAAATAGTTTATATATTGATGGTGAACTTGCAGCGAGTAGTACTTGCCCTCGCCTTGAAGGTGAATATCATGGCTCAGGGTGTTCATTAGCAAGTTTTATTGCAGGTCGCTTAGCTTTAGGTGATTCTCTAAAAATTGCAGTACAACATGCAGAAACATGGTTATTTGGTATTTTAAAAAATGCCGAAGCACCTGTACCTAATGGACAAAAGATTCCAAAACGATTTTAACTATCAAATAAAAAGGCGCTTTAAGCGCCTTTTTATTTATTCCAATTACTGTGGAATACGTAAAACTTGCCCAGGGAAAATCTCATCCGGATCTTTGAGCATTGGTTTATTTGCTTCAAAGATTTTTTGATATTGATTGGCATCACCATAAAATTCTTTGGCAATTTTTGAAAGATTATCACCAGATTTTACCGTATAAAATTTGCTTTCCGGTTCAGGCGTAGCAACGGTCATCTGGTCATCTACATGTGCAACATGATCGACGTTACCAACAATAAGAATAATCTTTTCTTTATCCGCTTGGCTTTGTACTTGACCATTAATAGTCGCAGTATCAGTTGAACCATTATATGTTACAGATAAGCCTTCCACCCCGAGGCCTAAACTTTTAATTAATCCTAATAATTTATTCGCTACTTCTTGTGCAGAAGGTTCTGCTGGCGTTGCTGGAGCTGGTTGTGGTTCTGCTGGTGCGGTATTTTTCTTACCAATACCTTTTACAAAATCAAAAAGACCCATTTTTAGTCCTCATCTTATTGTTTATAGTAAAGTCATTAAACTGACCCTTATTGTTATACTTGAAAAAAGAGACACCTCTGCTATCAATTGAGGTTGATCTTGTAAAAATATGTATCTCTCTCAATTATTTTACTCAAATAAAAAAAGCCACCTTACGGTGGCCTTCTTTTTAATCAGCAATATGCGAATTAACCAAGTTTTTTAGTTACATAGTCAATTGCAGATTGAACTGTAGTGATTTCGTTTGAATCTTCATCAGGGATAGTGATGTCGAAGTCATTTTCGAAAGACATAACAAGTTCAACTAAATCTAAAGAGTCAGCACCCAAGTCATCCATGAAAGATGCTTCGTTTTTAATCTCTTCAGCTTTAAGACCAAGTTGTTCTGCAACCGCTTGTTTAACGCGTTGTTCGATATCGCTCACAGGAATTCTCCTCATTGCTTGTGGCGTTTGATTTGCCACTAGTTTAATTGAATATAAAAATTTTTAAAAGTTTATACATCGGCGTTAGGCCATGTATAAACCACCATTTACATGTAATACCGTACCGGTAATGTAACCTGCTTTATCACTTGCAAGGAAACTCACCGCATTTGCGATATCTTGTGGCTCGCCTAAGCGATTTAAAGCCACTTGATCACTCATTTTTTTGCGAATGTCTTCACTAAGTGCATCTGTCATTTCTGTTGCAATAAAACCTGGTGCCACACTGTTTACAGTGATTTGGCGGCTACCCATCTCTTTTGCAAGACTACGGCTAAATGCTTCAATACCTGCTTTAGCAGCAGAATAGTTCGCTTGGCCTGGGTTTGCAAAGTGAGCTACAACAGAACTGATATTAATAATGCGACCAAAACGTGCTTTCGTCATACCCTTAAGCACACGTTTAGATAAACGATAAACGGCTTTAAGGTGAATATTGAGAATGTCATCCCAATCATCTTCCGACATACGAAGCAACAAATTGTCTTTCGTAATACCTGCATTGTTAACGAGAACAAGTACAGGACCATAGTTCTGTTCAATATGAGACACGACTGCTTCAATCTCATCGAGATTACGCACATCGAGAGCCAAACCTGCACCTTGTTCACCAAAGCTATCAGTTAGCTTTTGTGCACCAGATTCAGAAGTCGCAGTACCTACGACAAAATAACCGTCTTGAATAAGTTGCTGGGCAATTGCAGCGCCAATGCCCCGACTCGCGCCCGTTACTAATGCAACTTTGCGTTCTTGTGTCATGCAATTTTTCCTTCTGCCACTAAAACAGCATTTAGGGCATCTTCCATTTTGCTCTTACTATCAATAGAAAAAGCTTTTTCAATATTTGGTAAACGCTTTGCGAGATTACTCAATACTGTACCTGGACCACACTCAACAATGTACTGAATACCTTGGTCTTGTAGAGACTGCATGGTACGTGTCCATTGTACAGACTGGTACAATTGTGCTGTTAAAGCCTGACGTAATTGAGCAACATCGGTAGCAATTCCCGCGTTGACATTTTGTATTACAGGAATGGTAGGTAGCTCAATGGCAGTTTGTTCCAAAGCTTCTGCAAATTTTTCTGCTGCCGGCTTCATCAATGAACAATGTGATGGAACAGAAACCGGTAAAGCAATTGCTTTAGCAGATTGTTCTTTTGCAAGTGCCATAACTTGCTGTACAGATGCAGTACTACCAGCAATCACAACTTGACCTTGTGAATTATAGTTTGCTGCTTCAACTGAACCTTGACCTGATGCACTCACGCTCTGGCACAATTCAACTACTTTATCATCAGCTAAACCAAGAATAGCAGCCATAGCGCCTTCCCCTTGAGGAACAGCATTTTGCATGAGTTTTCCACGCAAATTAACTAATTTAACTGCATCCGCCAAACTCATTGAACCTGCTGCAACTAAAGCGCTGTATTCACCTAAAGAGTGACCTGCAAGGTATTTAGGGGCTAAACCACCTAAATCTAACCATAAACGCCATAAAGCAATACTGGCAGTTAATAATACAGGTTGGGTATTTTCTGTTTGGTCTAAACCTTCACCACTTTGTGCAATGTGCCAAAGATCAAATCCTAGCGCGTCTGAAGCTTCGGCAAAAGTTTGCCCAACTCCACTAAACTGTTCTGCGAGTTCAGCGAGCATACCAACTTTTTGTGAACCTTGACCTGGAAACACAAATGCAGTTTTTGTGGCTAAAGCTACTTGTTCAAGACGTTTAGCAGACATAAGAAATCCTTTTTGGGTTTTCACTCATTTCTCTGGAGCGGAAATTTAACATTTAATTTGTATATTTATAATTGCGAAAAACAACAAAAAAAGGGAGCTTTCGCTCCCATTTTTTCTATACTTAAGCATCACGCTTAATGCATATCATGCAATTATTCAGCATCAGCTGCTTTAGCGAATAATTGGCGACCACGGTAGAAACCATCTTTAGTCACGTGGTGACGACGATGAGTTTCACCAGTTGCTTGGTCTACTGTTAATGCATTCTCGGTTAAAGCGTCATGTGAACGGCGCATGTCACGGCGAGAGCGACTTTTACGGTTTTGCTGAACGGCCATGATGGCTCCTTACAAAGATCGAAAAAATGGATCAGAACAAATTCAGTTGTCTTATCTCATAATCATAACACAAATTATGAGTTAAGTTTACCCTTCAAACCTGCCAAAACATCAAACGGGTTATCCCGTTTCTCTTCGACAACGTTCTGAATGGTAGGTTGATGTTTATGTTCACAAGCATCATGCTTGGGAGATAAAGGCATCAACAATAACAGTTCATCTTCTAGTAATGCGAGCAAGTTGATCGAAGCAGGTGTATCAAAATCACCTTTTGTCGAAGACTCACTTTCACCTAAAACGATGAAATCAGCATCCTCATCCAAGCGCTCTATCAGTGACTCATCATCTACAAGTGCAATATGAAAGTCAGAAACAATTGGCATTTCAACAGGTTCCAAACAACGTTGGCACTCCATTGGAACTTTTGTTTCCATGTGACCATCTAACCACACAATGCGATGATAGGCATCCATTGATAGCTTACAGTCTATGTTGATCAATTGGTTATCAATTGACCCAACAGCTTCACGAGCAATACGAGCAAGACGAGACAATGGTAGTTGACCTGACCATGTAAAGCCTTGTTCAGCCCATTTAAACGGCTCAATCTGTGCCGGAAAGGTATTTGCTGACATAATTAAGGCGGCAATTCTACAAATTCATCGGTACTCTGTCAAAGATTAAGATACAATTTTGTACTTCTTTAGACAGAACTCGGGGTAAATTAAGCAATGCACCTGTTGCAGCCGCAACCTGAAGTTAACACTTCATTACTCGTTTGCACCCATTCAACTCACCAAAACACTCTTTTACCTGACGTGGTGCAACTCTCACCATGGCCAAGCTCAAAATTAGAGTCTGAGCAAGTTGATTGGCTTATTTTACACTTTAATCACTGGTTTTCCCACCATAATGTGACATTAGTTCGTGGAGAATTTGAACCAGAATATTTCCCAGCAAATGAACATGAGCCAGCTAAAATCCAATTTGCTCATGGTTTTTTCAATAGCGCTTTACATGAAATTAGCCATTGGACAATTGCAGGTGCAAAACGACGTCTGTTGCCCGATTTAGGTTATTGGTATGCGCCAGATGGCCGAACTAAAGAACAGCAGGATTTATTTGAACAAGTAGAAATTAAACCTCAAGCCATTGAATGGTTATTTGCCCAATCTTTTGGCAGAAAATTTAGAGTATCTCTAGATAACCTGACAGGTGATGGCGGAGATGGCAAAAAGTTTAAAGATAATGTTTATATCCAAGTTCAACGTTACTTTTCTGGTGAAGCTAAACTACCTGTTGATGCAGCAAGATTCATTGAATGTATTTGCCAATGTACACGGGCAGGTACAGCGTTACAATTAGATGAATTTAAACGTGAACTCCTTGATTAAATGACAAAAAAACTACGTAAGTTACTTGCTTCCGAAGTTTGAAAAGTCTAATACTATTTTTAATACTGGCGTGATGGAGTCTCTAAAATATGCTGCATTTACATGTACATCCTGAAAATCCACAGCAACGCCTCATTGATCAAGCAGTTGAGCGTATTCGTGCAGGCGATGTTGTGGTCTACCCGACCGATGCTGCCTATGCAATCGGATGTCAGATTGGTAATAAAAATGCGATGGAACGTATTGCCCAGATTCGTGATTTAGGCCCTAAGCATCAATACGCAATTATGTGTTGTGATTTATCAGATATCGCGACTTATGCAAAAGTTGATAATGCGACGTATCGGTTATTAAAAGCAAATACACCTGCCATTACGACTTTCATTTTACCTGCAACAAGTGAAGTTCCACGCAGGTTAATGCATCCTAAAAAGAAAACGATTGGTTTACGCATTCCAAGTAACCCGATTTGTCAGGCTTTATTAAAAGAACTTGGTGAGCCTTTACTTACAAGTACATTAATTTTACCCGGACAAGAAGACCCACTTGATGATCCTTACGATATTGAAAGTCAGTTGTCTAAACGTATTGATGTCTTTATCGATGGTGGTTTTGGTACTTTAACAACAACTAGTATTGTTGATTTATCGGGTGAACATCCGGAAATTATACGTCACGGTGCTGGAGATGTAAGTGCTTTCGAATAAGCACTTATTCTCCTTTTTACCAATAGTTAAAAAAAAAGTATTATCAAGAAAAAAAATACTCTTTATTTAGTTTGGATTTTTTTTACACTTTAGTCGTTAAGCAATTTATTAAAAGCCACAATTCCTTTAGAATGTTTTTCACTATCTGCTGTTCTTCTGCTACAGCTCTTATTGACTTGAAAACAAGTCTCATGCTTTTGAAAATTCGCGTGGCTTATAATCGTAATGAACCAATCACTTCATCAATCCATGGAAGACGTTCCACACATCCGTGTTTTAGATGAGTGGCACGACACAATTCCTGAAGATCTTTATATTCCTCCGGCTGCTTTTGAGATTTTACTCGAACAGTTTGAAGGACCACTCGACTTTTTAATTTATCTGATTCAGAAAAACGGTTTTGATTTAATTCAGCTCGATATTGCACCTATTGCAACTCAATATTTAGCTTATATGGATAGCATGAAATCCTTAAATATTGAGTTGACTGCCGACTATATGGTTATGGCTGCTCTATTGGCTGATTTGAAATCTCGCTTACTCTTACCTAAACCTACAGTAGTGAGTATCGAAAAAGATCCTAAACAGGATCTTATTGATCGACTTGAAACTTATTTACGTATTAAACAAGCTGCTGAGCGTTTAGGTCAAATGCCAGTTCTTGACCGTGATACATTTAGTGCCAATGTAAGCTTAGGTCATATCGCGCCTGTTTATGAAGGTTATGATGTTTCAGCATTACATGACGCTTTGTTTTGCGTATTTAATCGTCCTGAACCCGTAACACACACAATTGCGCAAGAGCCTGTACTGTTAGAAGAACGTATTGCTTATATTGAAGAGAAATTAGAGTCAGGCGACGTGTTAAGTTTTAAAGAATTACTTAATCCCCAACAAGGCCGTATGGGAATGGTTGTAACTTTTATGGCTGTTTTAGAATTGACCCGACAACAAAAGATTAAAATTATTGCTACAGGTATTGAAGCTCCATTGGCTATTCAAGGGTCTGCGGCATGAGTTTTGAACAAAATAATAATGATTTGTCATTAGCTGACATTCATCACGAAGTTTTATTGCAACTTGAAGCGATTATTTTTGCCAGTGAAGCACCTGTTTCGATTGCTCGTTTAAAAGAAGCTTTTAATAATCAATATAACAAACAACAGCTTCGTCAGCTTTTACAACAACTTGCCCTCTTACAACATGGCCGCTCTATTGAGTTGATTGAAACCGCGCAAGGCTTTCGTTTTCAGGTAAGATCCAAATATCGCAATATTATTGCGCAGATTTGGCCAGAGCGACCAACAAAACTGTCGCCATCTTTACTAGAAACCTTGGCTGTCATTGCGTATCATCAACCAGTCACGCGTGCTGATATTGAACAAATTCGTGGTGTATCTAATAATAGTCAGATTCTCAGAACGCTATTTGACTGGAACTGGATTAAAGAAGCCGGTTTTAGAGATTTACCCGGAAGACCTGCGTTGCTAATTACAACGCCTCAATTTCTGAATGCTTTTGGTCTAGCCTCTTTAGGCCAATTGCCTCCCCTACAGAACGCCAAGGAAGCATTTATGGCTCTCGATGCGAATGCACCGAAATCATAAAGAGGTGGACTGTTGATCATTATGTCTAAGGTTGTGCTGTCATGAGTGAAAAATTGCAAAAAGTATTAGCGCGAATCGGATTAGGTTCTCGCCGATATATGGAAGAGGTTATTGCCGCAGGACGCGTGAGTGTAAACGGCCGCGTTGCCCAAGTGGGTGAGCGCATTGAACCAGGCGATGAATTACGCATTGATGGCCGTAAAGTTCAGTTCCAGATCGAAGATGAAATTCGTCGTCGTGTACTGATTTATTATAAACCAGAGGGTGAAATCTGTTCACGTAATGACCCTGAAAAGCGTCCAACCGTATTTGATCATTTGCCACAAATTGCAAATGACCGTTGGGTAATGGTAGGTCGTCTGGATATTAACAGTACAGGTTTATTACTATTTACAAACGATGGTGAGCTTGCTAACCGCTTAATGCATCCATCTAATGAAATTGAACGTGAATACGCTGTACGTGTAATGGGTGAAGTAACACCACAATTACGCCAAAACATGGTCAATGGTGTAGAGCTTGAAGATGGCCCAGCCAAGTTCGAATCTTTCTCTGAAATTGGTGGTGAAGGTATTAACCGCTGGTATCAAGTTGTAGTGAAAGAAGGCCGTAACCGTGAGGTTCGCCGTATTTTCGAATCGCAAGGTCTTAAAGTAAGCCGCTTATTACGTACTCGCTACGGTACTGTTATTTTACCACGCGAATTACGTACTGGTCGTTGGATGGAACTCGATAAAACTGATATCGACAACTTAGCTAAATCTGTTGAGTTGAAACCACGTCAAGGTACAGGTTTATTTGGTATGGCAAAACGTCGTACTGATCGTATGACCGAAAAACCAATGGCAGCACGTCGTGGTGGTTATTTACGTCAACAACGTCGTGATGATGAAAAAGAAGCACCAGCTAACACAGGTAATCAGCGTAAATCGACTGGTTTTAACCGTGGATTTAAAAAGTTCTAAGTAAAATTTTTAAATCAAAAAAACCGCTCACTTTAGAGCGGTTTTTTATTATTTAATTTCAATTAATTCATTTTTGCTAGTTCAATCCATTCAGCTTCTGGAAAATGAATAGCTAAGTAGTTCTTTAAATAATTTGAAGTATCCTGCGAAATTAATGGATCTTTTGATTCATCTTTTAAGTTATAAACCAAAGCTTTTAATTTCAGACCGCGTGACTTAAGTGCTTCGAGACTAAGCAAAGTATGGTTAATACTTCCTAGACGACCAGATGTCACCAAAATAACAGGAAACTGATGCTGAGCAACATAATCAATGGTGAGTAAACTGGTGGTTAAGGGCACCATTAAGCCCCCCGCCCCTTCTAATAATACAATTTCAAAACGCTCAGCTAATGTTTGAGTCGCATTTTCAATTTTTTGAAAATCGATTTCTCGGTTATCAAGTCGCGTTGCTAAATGAGGTGAAGCAGGATAACTAAAAATTTCGGGCATAGTCAGCTTATCGTGATCTTCTTGAAACCAACCTTGCCCCATAATTTCACGATGCTTTTCAATATCTTCAGAAATATCAGCATTACCTGTTTGAATGAGTTTTTGGGTAATTACTTTTTTACCCTGCTCAGTCCATAATTTTGCTAAAAAACCTGTCGCGTAGGTTTTACCAATTTCGGTATCAATCCCACTGACAAAATAGATCTGACCACTCATTTACTTCATTCTCCGGGCAATACAATAAATTGGGTGATATGTTAGGGCATATCCCTCGGCGTGCTTATACCGATCATAATCTTGATAAAACTGCTGTAAAGTTTGCTTGGTCCAACGGTGCTGCGCTGTCGCTGTTACACCAGTCGCTTTTAAATGTTGTAATACAGCTTTAGGCGAATCGAAATAAAGCTGAGTTTCTGACTCAGATAGATACAGAACTTCAAAACCAGCCTGAGTTAAGGCACTGTTCCAACTTTCAAGATTCCAATAACTTAAGCCCTGTCCGGTTAGCTCTTTAATTTCAATTAGGTTCTTAGGGCCAAATGTTGAAAAGCATAGCCAACCACTGTCAGTTAAAACATCATTACAACGCTTAAGCAAGAGCGGCAAATCCTGCATCCATTGCAAGGCAGAACCTGAAACAATCATATCGAGCTGCTGAGGAAGTTCTAAGGTTTCAACATCTCCAATTAACCATTTTAAATGCTCTTCGTGATTGAAGTGCTCCTGCACCTCTGAGTACAGATCATTCAAAATTAAATCTTCAATTTGAAAAGCTTCAACAAGCAGACGAGTTAAATTGCCAGAACCACAACCAATTTCAAAAACACGTCGTATCTTACTTGGGCAAAACTGCTTGAGTAAGCTTGTTAAATTTTGACAAATTTGTTTTTGAACAACCGCATGCTCTGAATAGCTTTGACCTGCTTTAGCAAAACGCTCGGCAACTAAATTTTTATTCAGACTCACAGAAAACTCACCAGTGCTTCAAGCTCGTATTGCTCGACCATTGACGTTAAAGAAATACGTAAACGCGAACTATTTTTAGGTACTGTTGGTGGGCGTACAGGCATGGCATAAAAACCACTTTCCTGAACCTGCTTCGCCTTATCGATAGCAGCCTGACTTTCTCCCACAATCACTGGAATAATATGACTGGTCGATGGGCTCAGATAACCCTTTTGTACCACTGCTTGTTGAAGATATTGGCTAATATTTTTTAAGTGTTCACGCTGAGGTTGAGCCACTAATACTTTTTGAAAAATAAAATTTGCCCAAGCCATAACAATCGGAGGTTGAGCGGTACTAAAAATAAGCGGGCGCATTTTATTAATGAGATAATCTTTAATAATTGGATGGCAAATAATATAACCACCGACTGCTGCTAATGCTTTACCTAAGGTACCAACTAGAAAATCAATTTCCTGAATTACATTATATTGTTCAGCACACCCTAAACCTTGCTGTCCACGTACGCCAATTGAATGTGCCTCATCGACATAAAGCATGGTTTTACCAAAACGTTTTTTAAGCTGGACTAAAGCGGTTAAATCCGTTTCATCACCATCCATACTAAAAATACTTTCTGTGACCACAATGATTCGTTCAATCTGGTCATCATCATGATACTTTTGTAGAAGCTGTTTTAAGTGCTGTAAATCATTATGTCGATACCGCACATACTGGCCACCGGATAAACGGATCCCATCAATCATACTGGCATGAACTAACTTATCTGCCAAAATTAAAGTTTTACTATCAGTAACAGCGGGCAAAATACCAATATTCATATGGTAGCCACTATTGAATAATAGAGCTGCCCGTCCACCAAATGCTTGGCTTAGGCTATTTTCCAACTGTTCATATTCATCAAAATTACCTGTCAATAAACGTGAAGATGAAGAACTAAAATAGCTGCGTTCTAATGGTAAGCTATCTAAAAACTCTTGGCGAAGATTAAGATCAGCCGCCAGTCCAAGATAGTCATTTGAAGCTAAGTTGAGCATTGTTTTATTTTTAATTGTAATAAAACGACCATGCTGCACATTTTGGGTAAATTGTCTGAAATTACCTTGTTGTTTTAACTCATCTAACTCGGTAGCAAAATGATCGAGCAATGACATTTTAATGTGCCCCCTGCATCGTTTTAACTACTTCAACTAACTGTTCAAGCAAGTCACTTAACTCTTGTTGAGTAATAACATAAGGTGGCATCACATAAACCAGTTTGCCAAAAGGACGAATCCAGATTCCACGCTCTACAAATTGTTGCTGTAAAGTTTTCATATCGACATTAAAGGTGAGTTCTACCACACCAATTGCACCGAGCACTCTTACATCAGCAACATAATCAAGCTGGCTTAAAGGTGCT
Source organism: Acinetobacter sp. 1424608 (assembly GCF_000588255.1). NCBI lineage: Bacteria > Pseudomonadati > Pseudomonadota > Gammaproteobacteria > Moraxellales > Moraxellaceae > Acinetobacter > Acinetobacter sp. 1424608. The sequence goes on along the minus strand of NZ_JFXL01000005.1, from coordinate 48,078 downwards.
AGATATTGGCTAAGCTGTTGCTCAATTCGCTTAATATTGACCTGCCAATCTTGCTCAATTAATAATTGCGTACTTTTTAAAGCAACGGCACAAGCGAGTGGATTGGCCATAAAAGTTGGGCCGTGCATAAATACCCCAGCCTCACCGCGACTAATGGTTTCAGCAACATGCTTTGTCGTTAAAGTCGCAGACAAAGTCATATAACCGCCCGTTAGCCCTTTACCTAGACACATAATATCTGGCTCGACTTGAGCATGTTCCCAAGCAAAAAGCTTACCTGTACGACCAAAACCGGTAGCAATTTCATCGAAAATTAACAACAGATGATATTTTTCACAAAGCGCTTTAGCCTGACGTAAATATTCAGGATGATAAAAGCGCATGCCCCCTGCACCTTGAACAATCGGCTCAATAATGAGTGCAGCAAGGTTTTCATGATTTTGCTGAATAGCTTGCTCTAGCTCGGCAATATCTTCTTGGTTCCATTCTTCATTAAATTTAGTTTGTGGTGCTGCTACAAAAAGACGATTCGGTAAGCTGGTACCAAAAATCTGATGCATACCTGTCACAGGATCACACACAGACATCGCATTCCATGTATCGCCGTGGTAACCGGACCGTGTGGTAATAAAGTTTGTTTTTTGTGGTTTTCCCTGTGCTGTCCAGAATTGCACAGCCATTTTTAAAGCAACCTCAACAGTGACCGAACCTGAATCTGTATAGAAAATTTTATCGAGACTTGGTGGGGTAATTTTTAAAAGAATTTTACCAAGCTCAATAGCAGGATCGTGAGTCAAACCACCGAACATGATATGTGACATGTTTTGTAGTTGATCGGTCACTGCTTGATTAAGTTCAGGGTGGTTATAACCATGTATTGCACACCACCAAGACGACATACCATCAATTAAAGTTCTACCATCATCAAGTTCAATCGTTGCCCCATAGGCACGCTTCACTTTAAATGTGGGTAAAGGTTGGGTCATTGAAGTATATGGATGCCAAATATGTTCCAAATCAAAATTATCGGTCATCCTCTATACCCTTTTACAGCAATCAAATCTTTCATTTAACACATGTTAAACCTGTTAAGAATGAAAGAAAATTGCGAGATCAACCAAAGCTTATGAACTTTGCTGATGAATTGTTAAAAATTGGCAGATTTCTTCAATTGTTCTTTCAGCCTGCAAGTAAGGAAAAGCGTGCGTAGCGTCTTTTAGCAACTTATAAGTCATGTTTTCTGTAGCGAAATCCTTAAAATTATCGATAATTTTGCAAGGAATGACATTATCTTGTTCAGCAAACAGGTGAAGCTGTAGACCTGGATAATTTTTCAAGTTATCTACCAAGTTTAACTGTTCTAGCATTTTTAAACCGTCTACCAGTATTTCCTGTGCGGGTGGATTTGCAATGTTTTGTACGCTCATCCAATCTTGTTTCGCTTGAGATGAGCCAAGTGTAATCAAATAATAAAAACGCTTTAAAGTGGCTTGTGGGTTCTGTAAAAAAGACCCTTTAAATTGACTAAATACATCAGCAGGCATTGCAGTTTGCCAATTATCATGAGCAACAAAACAAGGATTCGACGCGAGCGTAATTAATATTTTTGTTTGCCCTGTTTGCTTGTAAAAAATATCAACCAGTTGAGTTGCTAACTGCCCACCTAAGGACCAGCCTATTACCACATCAACTTCAGCCACTAAATCAAGCTGTGCTTGAAAGCTACTATCTAAAACATTAAAAATATTAATCAGTTGTGTGTCATAGCCAAATTTATTCAAACCCAATTTTAACGATTGCAGAGGTTCTATACCTACTCCCCACCCTGTAATCAATAAAATTTTATTTTGTAACTTCATGTGCCTATCCACAGTCAACTTTAGGAAGATTATATATGAAGTTCAATTCTAAATATCTTTTAAAATCAACAGAACGCTTGAATTTCAAAAAGTAAAATCAGTCATTTATAGTCAATAAATATTCTGAAATATATTGATATACAAGAGCTAAAATATTTATATGAAATATACAAAACTTTAATTATCTAAACATTGAAGCAAATCAAAAAACAACATAATCCACACTTCCCCCATAAATCCATTGTGCAATGTAATTAATGTTAATACTTATGTTTTTTTATTAAAAAAAATGACTCATCAATTCATTTTAATGTTAGAAGATTAATTAATGATCAAAATAATGGGCGGATTATTATGAATACTCAAAGTGAAATATCTGACGGGAGAGAAAAAGATACATATTTTGTTACACCCAACGATATTATAAATACCTTACCTATAGATAAAAATTATTGTTTATTTCTGGATATTGATGGAACATTAGCTCCATTTCAAATTCATCCTGAGCATAGTTTTATACCTAATACTACATTAGAAGTTATAAAAAAAATTATTGAATTAAATATACCAGTGATTGCTGTAACAGGACGTGATGTTGAAACAGCTAGTAAGCTATTTCAGTCAATTGAAATTCCTATAGCTGGCTTACATGGTTTAGATATTTATTTTGATTCCGACAATTATATTCGTCCAGATTTAAGCAATATTAATTTCAAAAAATTAAAAGAAGATATTATAAAATCTTGTGAAAAATATCCCGATTTATTAATTGAGGATAAAGGACATTCTATTGCTTTACATTATCGAAAAAAACCAGAATTAGAAGATAATGCAATTTATATTATGCAACAAATTAAATATTTCTATCCTCAATTAAAATTAAACAGAGGTAAATTTGTTATTGAGTTATTACCTAAACAGGCAGATAAAGGTAAAGCAATTCAAACAATATTAGACCATCTTAATTTACCATTAATTCACCCAATATTTATTGGAGATGATTTAACGGATGAATCGGGTTTCACTTTTATTAATCAACAACTTGGTACTTCAATTAAAGTAGGTTCTGGTGAAACAGAAGCTCAATATAGATTAAAAGATATTAACAGCGTTTCTAATTTTCTTTTTTTCTTTCTAGAAAAAATAAAAAAGTTATACGTCAAAAATAGTCAAGATCAGAATGGAGAACAAATATGTCTAAATTAATCGTGTTATCGAATCGAATAAGTATGCCATCAGGTAAGGCCTCAGCAGGTGGCCTTGCAGTAGCTGTACAAGACGCATTAAATGACAGTAACGGCATTTGGTTAGGCTGGAACGGTCAGCAAATTACCGATACTGAAGCGCCTGAATTCGATCAGGCATATTCTCATGGAATTGACTACATTACCTGCCCTCTTACACATCAGCAATATGCACAGTACTACTGCGGTTTTGCTAACAAAGTTTTATGGCCTGCCATGCATGATCGAGATGAACTGATCGAATATGGTGCTGAAGAATATAATACTTACCAAAGGGTTAACCGTTTATTTGCTGAAAAATTAAAAGAGATTGCTCAGCCTGATGATCTGATTTGGGTACATGACTATCACTTTTTTAGTGTAGCTCGTCATTGCCGCGAATTAGGAATGCAAAATAAAATCGGTTTCTTTTTGCATATTCCTTTCGCAAGCTTAAACATTTGGCGCAAAATTCCAGTTGCACTGCAGTTGGTACAAGACCTTTGCCAATATGATGTAGTTGGCCTACAAACCCAAGCCGATCAAAACACCTGTATGCAAACGTGTATGGGCTTACTTGAAGCTCAAAAAATACTAAGTGACCGAATCAGCTATAAAAAACGTCAGGTACTCATAAAGTCCTACCCTATTGGCGTGCAACCAGAACTTATTCAGCGCCAAGCACAACAGGCATTTCATACTCCCTATGTATTTAACTTTGAAGATATACCACGTCAAAAAACCATTATTGGCGTTGACCGGATTGATTATTCAAAAGGTCTGCTTGAGCGCTTCAATGCATTTGCGACCTTCTTGGAAACTAACCCTGAATATCATGGACTGGTACGCCACCTTCAAGTTGCAACACCTTCACGTACAGATATTCCGGCTTATCAACGCTTATACCAACGATTTAAAACTAAGTTAGAACTGATTAATGAAGAGTTTGCACACGAAGACTGGCGTCCAATTGATTGTTGCTACGACACTGTTCAACATGACAGTCTCATGCATATTTATCGTCGCTCTGATATTTGCTGGATTAGCTCATTACGGGATGGTATGAACTTGGTCGCAAAAGAGTATATTGCGGCTCAAGATCCAGAGAACCCAGGTGTGCTGATTTTATCTAAATATGCCGGTGCTGCTGAGCAAATGACTCAGGCCTTAATTGTTGACCCATTAGATCGGGCAGCGATGATGGATACTCTAAAAACCGCTCTAGAGATGCCTAAAGCTGAACGTATTAATCGTTATGAACAGTTAATAGAAGGTCTGGCAGCTACTGACCTTAGCGATTGGAGAAATAATTTCTTGAAGGATTTAGAAAATGCTCCGACATTTACGAAGACTAAGTTGTCATTACAAGACAAGTATCAACCCACTTATCATGTTTTGTAATGATTTAAGCTTATAGAACATCGAGAAGTTTTTCTCGATGTTCTATCGGTTGGTAAATTGACTTAAGTTATTTTGCCTTTACAAGAGTAAAGCGATTGAGTATGGCAATCATAGTTAATAAAACCGCTACCCCAGATAACACTGTGGTTAGACTGGTCCACTGGCCAATCAAGCCAATTAAGGCGGGACCACTTAATGAACCTGTATAAGCAATCGTTGACACTAAAGATAGTGCCGCAGCCTTCGGCATATCATTTTGGCGTCCAACACGAGAGAACATGACTGGTACAATATTAGAACAGCCTAAACCCAAAAGTGCATAACCCAATACGACAACTTGCCAAACAGGTGCCATCACAATAGTAACCATAGCAAGGGCTGCAACAATTGCACTATAAGTCACAATGGTTTTCTCACCCCATTGTTTTAACAAGAGATGCCCTGCAAAACGACCACTTGTCATACTAAGCGCAAAGAAAGTATAGGCCAGCCCAGCAAAAGCAGGGTTAAGATGATATTTACTGGTCAAATAAATACCACCCCAGTCCATTGCTGCACCTTCTGACAAGAAAGCAATAAAACACATCATTCCAATCAACAGGATCGCACCATTCAGGCGCGAAGTTTTTTTAGGTGCGTCAGTTATTTCAGCTGCACCTTGTTCATCTTGCTCAAATGTTGTTAAAGCAGATGGAATAGCAACAAAGCTCACGACCATTAAAATCATGACCACAGACAGCGTACTCATGAGTGGTGAAAGGCCAATTGCTAATAGTGCAGTGACAAGCATGGCACCTATTAAACCGCCAAGGCTACACATACCATGAAAACTAGACATGAGCGCACGTAAGCTGTGCTTTTCCACCACAACTGCCTGCAAATTGATAGCAACGCCAAGACTACCTGCTGCCGTACCAAAAATGAATAACGCTACAGCCATCGATACAAGACTATGCCAGATCGTTAAACTTGGTAGTAATACCATCAAGAGTATGGTCGCCACAGCAATTAATGGACGACATCCCCAACGCTTAACTAAAGCCCCTGTCGCAGGCATAGCAATCATTGAACCGATTCCCATACAAAGCAGCAATAAACCAAAATTTGCATGATTTAGGTTTAAACGTTGCTGTGCATACGGAATAAGTGGTGCCCATGCAGATATCGCAAAACCCAAGCTAAAAAAGCTAAGACGAGTTGCTAATCGTTGTGTGCTTAAGAGAGTAGCTGTATCTAAAACAGCAGGTTTGGAAAATAACATATACGCGAAGCTCACCATAAAACCATTGGCGATCCATACCAACCGATTCCCCATAGAAAAACCCTTGCCTCATTAAATTTCTAGGCAAGGGTTTTTGTTGGCGAAATTATATCCAATTCCACAAAAAAAACATGGGGTCTGATACAAATTTTCTGACTTTTTTGTAACTGCCAAAGCCTTATGTATTAAGGCTTTGAATATATTCAATTTGGCAGAATTAACATTTAAACGGTGACTTCATTTTATTAAAATGAGCCAATAAAAAACCCAGCTTAAGCTGGGTTTTTCAAGTCATTAAATTTGAGACTGGATATAATTTTGTAGGCCAATCAGTTCAATTAAACGCAACTGTTTTTAAAGCCAATAAGTATGGTCTTCTTCAGTATCTGATAATTGTTGACGTAACATGTCACGACTGATGTAGTCGCCTTTTTCTTCACAAAGTTTAATACCTGTCGCTAATTTTTCACGCACATGATATTCAAGTGCTAAATCAGCTTTTAAGCAAGATACAACGTCTGTACCAACATTGATATCTTCACGATGCATGTTTGGTTTGGCACCTAAAAATAATACACGACGAATAATCGCATCGGCGTGAGACGCTTCTTCTTGCATCTCATGGTCAATACGTTCATAAATCTTGTTTAAGCCCCAATCTTCATACATACGAGAATGGATTAAATATTGATCACGGGCAGCCAACTCTCCGCCAATGAGCATATTTAAATAGTCTATGACTTCTGGATTGCCACGCATAATAAATCTCCTATCGTATGAGTCTATTATGGGCAAACTTAAAAATGATTGCAAAACAAAAAATAGTTAAGTTTATGATTTTTATCAAATTAAAATGAGAAACATACGCATTTGCAGTTTAAGTTATTTAAATTTCCTTTGCAAAAAGAAATGCTTGTCCGATTTATAAGCTCAGACAAGCGTTCAAATATGGCAGAATCCATCAATTTATAAATTTGTAACTAAAATCAATGGTTCTTATTTCGCTAACCTTTTAGCTCAAAGTTTGCCCATAGCCTGCCATGAGTGACAAGAAATCTGTTTCATTCATGACAGGAATACCTAATTTCGCTGCTTTTTCTAGTTTTGAACCGGCCTTTTCACCCGCAACCACACATTTAGTTTTACTCGATACACTACCACTTACACGCGCACCTAATGCTTGTAGCATTTGAGTCGCCTGATCACGTGTCATTTGCTCTAATGTACCTGTAAGTACCCAACTCTCACCATTTAAGGGCTGGCGTGTTGGTGCAGTTGGCGCATCCCAATGAATACCCGCGGCAATTAAACGATCAAGTACTTCAATGTTATGCGGTGCCAAGAAGAAATCAGCAATCCATTCAGCTGTAATATCACCAACATCTGGAGTTTTCTTCAAAGCTTCAATATCAGCAGCTTTAAGGGCCTCAAGCGTTTGGAAGGTATTTGCTAACATTCTAGCCGTTGTTTCACCTACTCCACGAATACCTAAGGCATAAATAAAACGTGCTAGAGTTGTTTTCTTACTTGCTTCGATCGCATCTATTAAGTTCTGTACTGACTTTTCTCCCATTTTTTCAATGCCCAACAGTGTTTCTCTGTGTTCATGCAAATGGTAAATATCAGCCACATCTTTAAGTAAATCGAGACGTAATAAAGATTCTACCCAACGATCTCCCAAACCTTCGATATCCATCGCTTTACGCGATACAAAGTGGCGAATGGCTTCAATACGCTGTGCAGCACAATATAAACCGCCTGAACAACGTGCGAGAGCCTCACCTTCAGGCATCACTACAGGAGATGCACATACTGGGCAGGACTCTGGTAAATGAACAACTTCTGCTTCAGCAGGACGGAATTCTGGCCAAACTTTTTCTACTTTAGGAATTACGTCACCCGTACGGTAAACACTTACAGTATCTCCAACGCGTACATCTAGACGGTGAATTTCTCCAATATTATGCAAAGTCACGTTAGAGACAGTCACACCACCCACAAAAACAGGGTTCAAGCGTGCTACAGGTGTTAAAGTCCCAGTACGGCCTACTTGCCAGTCAATTTGCTCAACAGTCGTAAGAGCGGCTTGTGCTGGGAATTTATAAGCAGTTGCCCAGCGTGGTTCGCGGCTTAAGAAACCAAGCTGCTGTTGCTGTTTTAGGTCATCGACCTTTACGACCATACCATCAATTTCAACTTGTAGGTTTGGACGTTCTTGCTGAATTTGCTCATAGCGCTGCTGTACTTCTTGAATTGAATTACACAAGTACTGACGCTCAGCAATTTGAAACCCAAGTTCCGTTAACCATTGCAAGCTATCATGCATAGTGGTGAGGCCATGATTTGGTTCACACTGTGCAATCCCATACGCATAAAATGCCAAAGGTCGGCCAGCAGCAATATTTGGATCAAGTTGTCTTAAACTTCCTGCGGCTGCGTTTCGAGGGTTAGCGAAGGTTTTTTCCCCTTTTGCTTCCTGATCGGCATTCAGTTTTTCAAAACCAGACTTAGGCATGAGTACTTCGCCCCGTACTTCAAGTAGACGAGGTATTTCATATTTTTCTGAATGCAGAACTTTAGGTAAGTTACGAATGGTTTTAACGTTTTGAGTAATATCTTCGCCAGTTTCACCATCCCCACGAGTTACACCACGAACCAGTACGCCATTTTCATACCATAGTGAAATCGCAAGGCCATCGAGTTTTAACTCAACTTCATATTGTACTTTCTGGTTTGGTAGTCGCTCTTCTACACGGCGTGCAAATGCAAATAAATCTTCTTGATTAAATACGTTACCTAATGAAAGCATTGGCACCACATGTGTCACACTCTCAAATTTTGAAAGCGCTTGACCACCTACTTTTGTTGTTGGTGAGTCGGCTTGTACAAGTTCCGGATATTGTTCTTCTAAAGCTTTTAACTGATGAAATAAATGATCGTATTCACTGTCCGAGATTGTCGGCTGATCCATGACATAGTAGGCATGGTTATGCTTTGCAATCAGTTGAATAAGCTGACGCATCTGTTCGATCACGGAAGTTATTGCCATTATTTTATTCACCATAAAAAAGGGTGGAAATTTCTCCACCCTGAGCTGCGACTAGATATTTTGCAATTATCGCAACCTATACCAAAAATTTAAACTAGGCTGTTGCCTGTGCTGGACGATAATCAATCACATGATGGCGCCAATGTTCTTTTAACTGTGGCGTAAACTCAAGGTTATTTTCATCATAAACCTTACCATCAATTTCACGAGCAATCAGCCCTGCAATACTGGTCATCATGTCAAAACCTGTCACGGCTTTACTGTTTGGAAGTGCAAGGAAAAATGCCAAGCCTTGAACTTGTTCAGCAGATAAAGTTTCTAAATCGAAACCAGCAGGACCATTATCGGTCATACGAAGTACAGAGAACATGAGTGCACTTGGTTCATCTGTATTTTCATAGCGATGGAAACAAGACATTTCACCGTAACGTAAACCATATTTTAAAAGTACTTTCAGTGCTTTATCGCCCGATAATGCACGGCGCGGATTTGGATAAACATTTAATGCAATAATCTGTTCAGCCATTGCCAACGCACTTTCGTCGTCAAAACGTTGTTGCTCATGTAGATGTACATCCAGAATATTACTTTCACCTTCAAACTCGGCAATTTCAGCCGTTTCAATATTTGGGTTTAAACTTAATTCTGGCTCAGTTTTCGGTTGCTCTTCTGCAACTTTTTGTTCTGATGAGCTAACAACTTCTGGTTCAGTAGAAACGGTATCAACTAACTCAACTGAACTATTTTCACTTACAGTTGGGCTAACAGTATTTTCTTCAGCTTTAACTTCTTCTACTTCTACTGGCGTATTTTCAACGGGTACTTGTGTCTGGACTGTTTGAGCTTGGGAAGCCTGTTCTAGTTCTTTTGTTTCCTTTTCTTTTGGCTGTTCCTGCTCGCTTAAAGTTGGTTCTACGCGTTCAGCAACGGCTGCTGACGTAACAGCAACTTCTGGCTGTTCAAGTTGATCTCGTACATGACGAGGGATAACTGGTTGATTACTTTCAGGATTAATATGTAAATCACTGTCTAGCGAGGGTTCAGCATGGTTCGGCTTTTTTAAAATCATTCTTAAGCCAATTAGCATGATAATAATGGCAACAACGATGCCAATAATCGTATTGATTTCCATTCTATGACTCCGAAACTAACCCGTATTCTTTTGCCTGTTCTAAATTGACAGTGACTAATTTTGATGTACCTGGTTCAGGCATGGTTACACCTAACAAGTCAGTTGCCATGGTCATCGCCAGCTTATTATGTGTAATGTAAATGAATTGTACATGTTCAGAAAGCTCTTTTACCAAATTACAATATCTCTGTACATTCGCATCGTCGAGTGGAGCGTCCACTTCATCGAGTACACAAAACGGTGCCGGATTTAACCTGAAAATAGCAAATACTAATGCTAACGCTGTTAACGCTTTTTCTCCACCGGAAAGTAATGCTAGAGAACTGTTTTTCTTACCCGGTGGTCTCGCCATGAGCTTAACCCCAGATTGCCAATCATCCTCAAGACTTAAGCTGGCTTCACCACCATTAAAAACTTTTGGAAATAGATTTTGTAACTCTTGATTAATCTGATCAAAAGTCGACATAAACAACTTACGGGTTTCTTGGTCAATGCTCTTCATTGCATCTTTTAACTGAGTTACCGTATTTTCCAAGTCTTGAATCTGGTGGCTCAACTCATCAAAACGCTGAGAAACTTCTTCAAACTCTTGTGAAGCAGCTAAGTTAACTGCACCGATTTTTTCAAACTGTTTCTGTACTTTTTCCAGTTTTTGCTGGTGTTCAGTTAAATCTATTTTCAAGCCCGTTTGAAGCTCGGCATTTAACTCTTTGAGCTGTTCTTGATAGTGCTCACGATCAGACTTAGCTGCTTGCCATGCTAAACGCTTGGCTTCAAGCTGCTCTCTAAGCTTTTCATCTTGTTGTTGATATTGATGACGTTGGTCTGTAAGCGTTTGTTGCTTCTCTTGAACACTATTAAGTTCAATCTGCCATTCATTCCATGTCTTTTGCAACTTCTCGGTTTGAGCAAATTGTTGTTGAAACTCCGACTCAAGATTTGGCAACTCTAACTGAATAGGGTCAACAAACTTTTTCGCCTGTTCCATTTGCGCTGCAATTTGTTGATATTGGCTCTGCAAGAACGAAATATCTTTTTCAAGTAGTTCAATCTGTTGAGTTGTCTGCGTACTATTACGGCGTAAAATCTCACGTTCTTGTTGTTGCTGTTGCAAGACTTGTTGCTGTTCTTCAAGCTGCTCTGTTAATTCTTCTACCTGAAATTGCAAAGTTTTATAGTCAGGTAAAATGGTTTCAAGCTTCATTGCTAATGCATGCAAATCAATTTCAAGATCGTCTTTTTGCATTGCATCTTCTTCAAGCTGCATATCTAACTGAGCGAGTTGATCTTTCAATTGTTGTTTTTGCAATAAAAATGCTTGTGCTGCTGTTTGCTGTTTAGCAATTTGAACATCTAGCTGTTGCAAGTCTTTTTGCTTTTGTTTAATGGTTTGTTGTTTCTGCTGTAAGTCAGCTTGTAGCTGTGTAAGTTTTTCTTTTTCCTGAACTACCGTTTCATCTAATGCTTGTAGTTCAGGTTGCTGCTTGTGAAGAACTTGTTCAATTTCGTCTAGACGAATACGATGACTGAGCATACCTTGCGCACTTTGACTTTCGTCATCATACATAAGAGCAATTACCCAATCTTGCCCAACATGATAACCATCTAAAGTCAAAATAGACTGGCCATGTTGCAATTGCTTTTGTTCATTTAAAGCATGAGATAAATCTTGTGCAATCGCCACATTGGAAAATATTGAAAGCTGTGGTGACGCAATCCAATCATTCAAGCAAGTCAGGTTGCCCTTACATTTGCTTGATTGCTCTGAAGGTTTTAACTGGCGAGCAATTCCTTCCTGAAAGGCTTGTTCAGTTTCAACAATATGTGCCTGCAACCATTTTGCTAAAAACTTTTCAATAATCTGTGCATGTGGCTTACCCTGCTCCGTTAACTCTAGAGCCTGCATTAAACGTAGCGTATCTTGGTTTTGCTTTGGACTTTGTTTAGCAACAAGCTGGTTTAAGTTTTTCTGCTCAGATAATAAAACTTGTATTTCAGTTTTCAGTACTTGTTGCTGATTTTTAGTTGCCTGATGCGCTTGTTGAGACTGTTCAATCTGTTGCACATACTTCTCAATATCAGCCTCTAAGGTCGAGATTTCACGACAAAGCTGCTGTTGCAGTTGCTCAAGCTCGCCTTGTTCATCTTCATGTACTTGCGATTGGATCTGGTTGGCTTGATGTTGCAGTGTTTCTTTTTGCTGTTCAATACGCTGAACATTTTTGCCTAATTGCTCGATTTGAGCAGACATTTGCATTTTTTGCTGCTGTTGTTTTTCAACCTGAGCTTTTACTTGCTCAAATTGTTGCTGCGCTTGCCGCTGCTGTGATTGTAAACCGGCAAAATTTTGCTCTGCTTCAGCTGCTGTATGCTCAATTACCGTTAAAGCTTCAGTTTGTTCTTCTAACTGACTATTCAGTGTTTCAAGCTGTAGTTCGGAAAGTTGTAAACGCTCTTTCGTCTGAGCTTTTTGTTGTTCTAATTGAACAAGAGTTGTACTGTTTTGCTGAAATAAACTCTGTTTTTGTTCTAGAGTCATTTTAAGTTCAGACAATTTTTTTTCAGCTTGTTGCCATTCTTGTTGTAGTGGTGAAGATTGCTGAATAAGTCTCTGAAATAAAGCACTGGTAGATTCTAAATCATGTTCAATCGTACTTAGCTCAGAGCGAACTAATTTAAATGTTTCCCCCAGTTCGTTCATTTGAACCGTATATTCTTCTTGTAGGCGTACACTTTTCTCTGCCTGAAAAGACAAAATTTCAATTTTGAGTGTACGAATCTGACTTTCTAAGGTTTTATATTGAACCGCAGCTTCTGACTGACGCTTAAGTGTTTTAAGCTGAGATTTTAACTCAAGCGCAATATCTTCTAAACGTGAAAGGTTTTGTTCAGTATGTTCAAGATGCTGCAAAGTTTCGCGGCGACGCGCCTGATAACGAGACACACCCGCTGCTTCTTCAATGAAAATACGCATTTCTTCAGGCTTGGCATCAACCAAACGATTAATCATGCCCTGTTCAATGACTGCGTAAGAGCGTGGCCCTAAACCCGTTCCCAAGAAAATGTCAGTAATATCACGGCGACGGCAACGTGTACCATTTAAGAAATATTCAGATTTACCTTCTCGAGTCACCTGACGACGAACAGCGAGTTCATTATAAGCGTTATAAGCTCCGCCTAATTTGCCATAGGTATTGTCAAAACGCAGTTCTACACTGGCAACACCCACTGGTTTACGCTTGGATGTTCCGGTAAAAATAACATCTTGCATGCTACCACCACGCAGCTGACGAGCGTTTGACTCACCCATCACCCAGCGGATCGCATCAATAACATTGGATTTGCCACAACCATTTGGACCAACCACTGCTGTGCGATTCGCCTTAAAATTTAAAGTTGTACTATCTGCAAAAGATTTAAAGCCGGAAAGTTTTAAACTGCTTAAACGCATAATGCCCTAACTAGCGGCGTGAGCGTCTCGCCCAAGCCAATTCAATCTGTTTCATTCGTGTCAGCGATTCCAACACAAGGTTACGTAAGTGTCGACAAAAATCTTCCATAAATAAAGCGGCTTGTTGTGATTTTCGGATCAAAATTGCATCAGTCACGAGTTTAAATAATGCAAACGCTTCTTGCAGTTCCCTTTTAGAGGTATTTAGCGTCAAAAAATAACTACGACGTAATGATGGTAATAATTCTTTATAAAATTTCATTAAATAAGGATTACCCACCATATCTTGCTGTTCAGCCAGATATTGGAAAATGGCATCGTAGAATTTTTCAATATCGCCTGCTTTTACATGTTCAAGAAGCTGTTCTAACAAAAGCTGTAATTGATCAGCTTCATGGGCGCGCCATGTTTCACTGATGCGTTGTACAATATGCCCCAATAACATCATATTTGTATCAAACAGTGCTTTCACTTGTTGTGCCGACATTTCTGAAACAATTGCACCCCGACGCGGAAAAATCTCAATAAGATGCGTACGTTCAAGCAATAATAATGCTTCACGAACTGACCCCCTACTTACATCAAGCTCTTTCGCAATACGAAGCTCTTGTATGCGTTCGCCTTCGACCAATTCGCCGCTAATAATCTGTTCGCTAATATATTTGACAATTTGCTCAGAAAGACTCTCTGTCTCTTCGAGATTCATAAATCACCCGCTACTTTTTATATGCATTAATCCATGCTTTTCTTTCGCATCCTTGTTTTTAACTGATCCCATCCATTAAAAACTATGTCATTGTCTGACAATTTTATTGCATTTTAAGCCAACCCACCCAAAATCCATACAGAAATCGGATGAAAAACTCACCTTTAATCTTTTCAAGTCTTCAAATAAAAAAGCTTAAACCGTGAGAGTCTAAGCTTTCTTTTCTATATATTTTTAATAAAACATTTTTAATTCATAAAACCTTTATAAATAAAATAACTGCCGACCACGACTAACAAGCAAGCAAAGCATTTTTTTAGCATTTGTGGTGACAATGCGTGTGCAACCTTGGCCCCAAGTTTAGCAGTGACAAAACTCATGACACTAATACCAATAAAAGCATAGATATGGATATATCCAATCGTATTAGGTACAGAAATGTGCTCTTTAGCACCAAACCACATAAAACCAATTGCACCTGCAATAGCAATAGGTAAACCACAGGCAGCAGAGGTCGCAACTGCTTTTTGCATGACTACGCCATGACGGTTTAAATATGGAACGGTTAAACTTCCTCCTCCAATTCCAAAAATTGCAGAGGCAATACCAATGCCACCCCCTGCCATAAATTGCATAGGTGTTGAAGGAAGCTGACGTGTTGGGTCAACCACAACATGGGCTCCTTTGAACATCCGATAAGCCATCACAACAGCAAAGACACCAATAAGAAGCTGTAAATGCTGGCCAGACAAAAGGTCGGCAATACCTGCACCTAAAAAGGAACCAATCACTAGTCCCGGTGCTAAATTACGGAAAACAGGCCAGAGGACTGCACCTTTTTTATGATGAGCCGAAACTGAACTAAAGGAAGTCACAATAATGGTTGCTAGGGAGGTTCCGACTGCAATATGCATGATTACCGCGGGATCATAGTGCAACTGGGTAAAAACGACATAGAGAATTGGTACAATAATTAGTCCACCACCAACTCCAAACAGTCCGGCAGTAAAACCAGCAATTGCGCCAATGAGTAAATATATGATTAACTCCATAAATGTTTTACCACTCTGCTCATATTCAACATGGATTTAGAGACTCGCCAACTACAACAACTTTTAAGCGCAAAAAACCAGCTTCCAGAAGTGGTTTTATTAAAAGCAACCACAACTTCGACCAATGATGATATTCGTGAAATTGCCCAAAAAGGCATTACAACAGGCTTGGTTTGCAGTGCTCAACAAACTCAAGGGCGAGGTCAACATCAACGGCAATGGATTTCACCTGAAGGAAACATTTATTTAAGCACATTGGTGCAAACTCGAACACCCTTAGATGGTCGCTTAGCACTTGAAGTTGCTCTAAATATTCTGCAAATCCCACAATTGCAACCTTTGAGCTTACAAGTGAAATGGCCAAATGATTTGTACAGTACGAAAGGAAAATGGGGCGGAATTTTGGTTGAGCCCCTTTCCCAACATCAAGCCATTGTAGGTGTAGGGATTAATTTAAAAACACCACCAGTAACTGATAGCGATCAATCGATCACGTCTCTAGAAGATTTAGGTCTAGAACAAATGGGTCGTCTTGAGTTAATTTCAGAACTCTATGTGGCAATTCAAAATGCAGCTCGCTGGTTTGATCATGGTTGCTACAACTTGGCAGGCCGTTTTAACCATCATGCAGCTTGGTTGAATCAGTTAGTTCAGTTCGAACATAGTCAAGGACTGGTATATGGCCGTTTCGTTGGAATCTCTAATGAAGGTGCGGTGATTCTTGAAACTCCGGAACCACAGCAGTTTTATCAAGGTCGTCTAAGACCACAAACAACTCAGTAATCAGGTATTTTTTCCATGAAAAGTTTATGGCTTGATATCGGAAACACCCGTTTAAAATACTGGATTACGGAAAATCAGCAAATTATTGAACATGCAGCTGAGTTACATTTGCAGTCTCCTGCCGATTTATTACTGGGATTAATCCAACACTTTAAACATCAAGGCTTACATCGTATTGGGATTTCTTCGGTTCTCGATACCGAAAATAATCAGCGTATTCAGCAGATTTTAAAATGGCTAGAAATTCCTGTTGTTTTTGCCAAAGTCCATTCGGAATATGCAGGCCTACAATGTGGTTATGAAGTTCCTAGTCAGCTTGGGATTGACCGCTGGCTACAGGTACTTGCTGTTGCTGAGGAAAAAGAAAACTATTGTATTATTGGTTGCGGAACAGCGCTTACTATTGATTTAACCAAGGGCAAACAGCATTTAGGCGGTTATATTCTGCCAAACCTTTATTTGCAGCGCGATGCACTCATTCAAAATACCAAAGGTATTAAAATTCCCGATTCGGCTTTTGATAATCTAAACCCGGGCAATAACACAGTCGATGCAGTACACCACGGTATTTTGTTAGGCCTGATTAGTACAATTGAAAGCATCATGCAGCAATCTCCTAAAAAGCTGCTCCTCACAGGTGGAGATGCTCCTCTTTTTGCTAAATTTCTACAGAAGTACCAGCCAACTGTTGAAAAAGATCTTTTGCTTAAAGGGCTACAACAATATATTGCCTATTATCCTAAAGATTAAAATGTGCAGCAAAATAAAAGGCGCTCTAGGCGCCTTTTATTTTATGGTTTTATTTCTTTTGGTCGTTGTTACCAAACAGTGGGCCCATACCGCCACCACCACCAAATTGTTTTTGCATATTGCCTAATGAACGCATCATTTTGCTCATACCAGATGGATTCGCAAACTTCTTCATCATTTTAGCCATTTGCGCTTGTTGCTTAATGAGCTTATTCACTTCAGCAACATCCATACCACAACCTGCCGCAATACGTTTTTTACGACTTGGGTTCATCAGGTCTGGGTTACGGCGTTCTTTAACAGTCATTGACTGGATAATTGCTTCCATTTTTTTGACTTGTTTTTCAGGATTCGCTTGCTCAATCGCTTGCTGGATTCCTGCACCGCTCATGCCAGGCAACTTGTCTAAGAAGCCCATCATGCCGCCCATTTTTTTCATTTGCTCAAATTGCATCAGCATATCTTCAAAGTTGAAGCTACCGCCTTTTTGCAATTTTTTCGCCATTTTTTCGGCTTTTTCTTTGTCGATTTTACGTTCAACTTCTTCGACTAAAGAAAGTACGTCACCCATACCTAAAATACGTTGAGCAACACGATCCGGATGGAATGGCTCTAAGGCATCAAGCTTTTCGCCCATACCCAAGAACTTGATTGGCTTACCAGTAATAGCACGAACAGAAAGCGCTGCACCACCACGTGCATCACCATCAGTTTTAGTAAGAATCACGCCCGTAAGTGCCAAAGCATCGTTAAATGCTTTAGCAGTATTTGCAGCATCCTGACCTGTCATAGCATCAACCACGAACAGAGTTTCAGTCGGCTTAACTGCTGCATGCAATTCTTTAATTTCGTCCATCATGTCTTCATCGACATGTAAACGACCTGCTGTATCGACAATCAACACATCGGCAAACTGGATCTTTGCCTGTTCAATTGCACGGTTAACGATATCAATAGGCTTTTCAGAAGGATCTGATGGAATAAAGCCTGCACCAACTTCTGCTGATACAGTTTCTAACTGTTTGATCGCTGCCGGACGGTAAACGTCGGCAGAAACGGTCATTACTTTTTTCTTTTGACGTTCTTTTAAAAAACGTGCCAGCTTTGCTGCTGTCGTTGTTTTACCTGCACCTTGTAAACCAGCAAGCAATACGACAACTGGAGGCTTAGCACTTAAATCCAGTGTTTCATTTGCCTCACCCATCATCTTGGTGAGTTCGTCATAGACAATTTTTACAAATGCCTGGCCTGGAGATAACTGGGTCATCACTTCTTGGCCCAATGCCTCTTCCTTAACTTTCGCGATAAATTCACGAGTTACAGGTAACGCGACATCGGCTTCAAGAAGAGCCATACGTACTTCACGTAAGGTATCTTTAATATTGTCTTCGGTCAGCTGCCCTGAGCCAGTAACATTTCTTAAACTCTGCGTGAGTCGTTCTGTTAAGGTATCAAACATTGCAAAATCCGCTTAAAATGGCTAGTTGCAAAAAAATCTTTCTCGAAATAGAAAATTTATGCATAGAATGCTATAGGATACTTTAGTTCGCAGCGAATTTATATCTTATCTAGATGAATTAATCCTGAAAAAGGTTTGACATGATTAGCCTCCCCTTGGTTTACACAATTTTGGCACTCATCGCATATACCACTTCTTTCTGGTATCTGTTCATACGTTTAATGTCAAAACGTGAACCAAACCCATGGTTATTTGCTCTTGTTACGACCTTGGCACTGCTACTGCACGGCACAGTTTTATGTCATGCAATGCTCACGCCTTTAGGAATTAACTATGATGTTTTTAATCTAGTCTCTTTTACATCATGGCTTATGTTGTTGTTAAGTTTAATTTTTAGTACTTTTCGTCCGATTGTACCTTTAAACTTATTAGGCATTCCTGTAGCGGCTATTGGTCTTATTTTAGGTTTTGCATTTAGTAAACCAAATCAGTTTATTGAGCAGCACTCATTAGGCTTAGATACGCATATTATTCTTTCACTTTCGGCCTATGCGGTTCTACTCATGGCAACCATACATGCAATCTTGATATGGTTCCAAAACCGTGAACTCAAAAAGAAACAAAAAAAACGTTTTTGGGTCAACTTACTCCCGCCTATTCAGGCCATGGAGTCCTTGTTATTTGACCTAATCATTACCGGTTTTATTTTATTAACCATTGCTCTGGCATTTGGCTTCTTAACAGTTGATAGTTTCTTTGCTCAGCATCTCGCTCATAAAACCGTATTTAGTATCATTTCATGGATTATTTATGGCTCATTACTCATTGGCCACTATAAACTCGGCTGGCGCGGTCAAAAAGCGATTCGTTTTACTTTAATTGGTTTTGCATTATTAGCAATCGGTTTTATTGGCAGTAAATTTGTGCTTGAGATGATATTGGGCCGATAAAACAATTAAAATTTCAGCACTACTAGACAGCGTTATACATATCCCGTATAACGCTGTTTTTGTTTTGCTCAGGTGACTCAGACTGTGAAACTCATACTCGCTCCAATGGAAGGTTTAACTGACCCGATCATGCGGGATACACTCACATCTGTTGGTCACTTCGACTGGTGTGTAACCGAGTTTATTCGCGTTACAGACAGTATTTTGCCAGACCATATTTACTATAGCTTTTGCCCTGAACTTAAAAATGACGGTAAAACAGCTGCGGGAACACCAGTGCATGTTCAGTTCTTAGGGAACAACCCAGATATACTGGCAGCAAATGCTGCAAAAGTGGTTGAACTAGGTGCTCCTGCAATTGACCTTAATTTTGGTTGCCCTGCAAAAACAGTCAATCGTCATAGAGGTGGATCCGTACTTCTTGATGAACCAGACGTGGTACATATGCTCATTAAAGCAGTCCGTGATGCTGTACCAGCGCATATTCCTGTATCAGCAAAAATGCGTTTGGGTTATCTCGATGAAAACCACACCATGGAAAATGCCCATGCGGTCGAAGATGCTGGCGCAAGCTGGCTAACAGTACATGCGCGAACGAAAGCAGATGGCTATACGCCACCAGCTTATTGGGAAAAAATTCTACCGATTAAAGAAGCTTTAAAAATTAATGTGATTGCTAACGGCGAAATCTGGACCAATGCCGATGCTAAAGCCTGCCAACAACAATCTGGTTGTGAAGATTTAATGATTGGCCGTGGTGCTGTGACGACTCCTGATTTAACGCAGTGCATTCGTAATAATATGGATGAGGCATTATTTAGTTGGGAGCAACTGGTTGACTTACAAATTCGGTTTTTAAATGGTCAAGCAAAAACAGAAATTGGTATGGTTGGTCGTTATAAGCAATGGCTAGGTATGATGACCAAAGCCTACCCTCAAGCCAAAGAACTGTGGGACCAAGTGAAACGTATTAAAGCTTTAGATGAAATTGTTCAAAAGTTAGAACAAACCAGCTCATCACATAGCTAATTACTTAAAATTTATAAAAGAGGGCGGTTGTTTAGACAATCACCCTCTTTTTTGTATTTCAGGTTCAGTGATTATTTTTAAAACCCGCTTACTTTCATTTTAAAGTCGGTTACCGAAGCACCCGTGACTCCAAAACTTCCCATCGACCCATTAGGTAAATTATTAAACGTTGTTGGACTCTGTATTCCCGCATTTCCTAAAGTTATATTGTTAAGTGATGCATCAAATTTACTAGAGACACCTGTATTGCCAAAAGTTAGCCCTGTTGGGTCAACTCCAGCATAAAACCCATCAAGAACAAATCCTGTAGATGTATTTGTTCCCGCAAATTTAAATCCAAAATTCGCACCGGTATTATCAGAAACTAAAGTAATTGGACAACCAGATGCAGCAGAACAAATCGATTGAATAGCTCCACCAAATTTGACCATGACAGACTGGGCAGCATGCCCCAATTGAATGTTTAAACGAGGTTTATTGGTCTGTACAAAGTTAATATCCAAATTTCCGGTAGAGCGAATAAGTTCTTTCACTCCTGTATTTACCGTTGTTCCCGAACTGAAAATTGATTTTGGTGCATAACTAGTCACCGCATAATCCGAAGGACGAGAAACTGATGTATTAGGCGCTAAATAAACTGAAAATGGTGTAAGCCGAATACCATTGACGTCACTTCCCATTGTGACAGCCAAGTTCACAAAAGGCTTACCTGCACCTGCATCGGTATCTATAGCAATATTGAAAGACGGATTGGTCGATACAGCTGCTTTAATAAATTCTATACTTGGAACCGGATTAGTAGAGTTCCCCGCAATGACGAGACCAGCTTTGCTGTTGTAAGACGTAGACGCAATACCATTGGTATCAATCAAGGCGACTTGATTAAATTTAACTTTATCAGCCTGAATGCCTAGCGTTAAACCATTTTGACCCGTCGTCGCTGAAAGACTTTGGTCATCTAAAGGCTGCATCGCAAAAACACTTGAACTACTGGCAAATAATAACCAGCAGGCTATATTTTTATTTTTCATGTTGCTCTAATCCTTAAGAGACAAACGTTTATTATTTGTTCAGATTATCAGAATAATAGATGAGTACAAAACAATTATCCCTATAACCCGACGAATGTAAATCCAATCACATTCAAAAATTAAATTTAAAAAAAGTGGCGATATCGCCACTTTTATTTATTAGTTAAAAGCACCATTTCTCGGCACAATGCTAAAGTTACTATTTAAACGTCCACCAGTAATAGCAAGTTCACCTAAACGTGCGCCCGCCCCTGTTGAAGGTGGATAGAAATTAATATCTTTAACACGTAAAGCACCATCAATGTTCTTATCAGGGTTAAAGTACACTGCGGTATTTACACCCACTTTGCCTAGTCCGCTCGCACTGTCTTTTCCAACAACTAATGCTGTGTTGAACGCAAGCTTTCCAGTCATGTTCTCCAGACCAATTGCAGAGCCATCAATCGGGTCACTAATTTGAACTGAGTTTCCGGTTGCTGTGGCAGGCATTGTAAAATCACCCAAAACAGTGAGCGCACTACCATCGGCAATTGAACTGTTTGGCACTATTGATAAATTAAGATCTCCGCCTAAACGCAGCTTTAAACCAAATAAAACATCGTTATTTCGAGCAAAGTTATCAATTGGTGAGATACAAGATCCTGTTGCTGGACAAGATTTATATTTAGCCCCAGGTAAATAACCCGCTGCAATTTCAGTTGATAAGGCAAGTAACATATCTTTTAAACCGATATTTAAACTGCCATTTTCTAAACCGATAGTGCCATTACCTTTTAAGAACATATCGATATTACGTAAGCCCATATAGTAGTCGGTAGGATTACCCGCATTATTGGCATTTGGAGAACCATCAATTAATAAAATTGAAGTTGTTTTTGTACCGCCTGAGTCACGTCCTGTTGTGCCAACAGCAACACCAAATCCTAAACGCGAAGTCGTTCCCGAGGTACCTACAGCATTCTGAACAGGTCTACCATTAGCATCTTTTGTATAGTAAAAAGCGCTATTCGCAGGTGCATCTACCCCATAAACTGCGGCATTGGCATTTAAGTTATAAAAAGGTAAAGCCAAGCCCCATTGGTTACTTAAGCCATTATCTGCAAATTGATTAGCAGCAGCGACATTGGCACTGGTAGTAAAGCGACCACGTCTAGAAAATGCCTGAAACTCTGCTCCACGCATCGCAAGAATTAGACTAAATGGATTAGTCACCGTATCCCGGTGAATATTATGTTGATAATCGGCAGCGGTTGTTAAAGTGCCAGTTCCTAAACGAATTGCATTTAACGTTGCGTTATTCGGCATTAATAAGGTTTTTGTATCAGCAAGATTTAAATAAATATTTCCGCTATCAAAGTAACCACGTGTAGCTGAGTTCAGCCCAGTTAAATTACCAAACTCAAAACCATAAGCATTCAACCCTGCCCCACCAATTTCTAAAGTCGTGGCTTTGCCATCGGCGCCTAGCATAGAATCGTTATCTTTAGTGAACTCACCTTTCATACGAAAGGCAATTCCAGTATTACCCAAAATACTATTACTTGAGGTGGTGCCTGAAGCAGTATTTGCTGTACCTAAGGTTGTCGTGTCCGAAGAGCCATCCATACCACGGACTTGTAAATAACTATTTACCATACGTCCGCTTGCGCCTACACGAATTAAACCTTTTGAATTTTGCGGTGTATTCGTAGCATCCAGCCCATAAGGATTGGTTTTATCTACATTAGAACTGAGCATTACTTCAATGTTTAGACCTGAATTAGTCACTTTGCCATTGCTATCAACATAGGTCCCTGCCGTTAAACCCGAAGCTGAGTCTGCCACCCGATTAAAGTCGACATAGCCATATGTACTATTTGGTGTTTGTCCTATAGCAGCCACATTTGACCCAGTATTAGTTTGTAAAACTAAGCCACGGATAGGGTCAATAAACATGACACCTTTACCCACAAAATTAAAGTTAAAATTCTTTAAAATTAGTTGGTTGAGTTGACTACGAGCATCTAACTGTCCTAAATAAATATTTGCGTTATTTATACCCAATGTCATATTTGACTGGCTATTTGGAGTAAACAGGCCATCTTGAGTAGTCAATGCTAGATTTAAAGGTGATGTTGTTTGGATAGCCAACTGCCCTAACGTAGGTGAGCATGTAGCAGAACTATTACAAACTTTAACGCTATTTACCGTAATGAGGGATGGACTACTTTGCATAGAAAAATCAACACCAGCTTTACCTGTAGTCGTATTACTCCCCACATCTAAACGGTAGTTCGTTCCTAAAGCTTGTGTAGAGGCATTACTTTTTTGTATTTTTACACCGCTCGCTTGAGCTCTTAAAACCTGATCAGCACTTGTTGGCGTGCCCGCATGATCATCCCAATAAGCATTATCAACATTAATTTCGTTGAAAGTCGTTTGAATTGAGATCCCATCTTGACCATTGACTGCACTCAAATCGGCATCGGTTAAAGCTTCTAAAGCAAAAATTTGTCCACTCACTAACAACATGCTGGCTGTTAATGTATTTAAAATAAACTTTGAGCCGTGACTTTCTTTATTTTTGTTCATCACTTCAGTTCCTTTGAAATCTACATTAACCGTTAACAACGGGGATGGCTACCATCACAGCTAAACACCATGACTTTTCCTTGAATAGCCAAGTTGCCGTTCATCATTAAACCCATAAAACCTGTTTCACGTCCATAGTCATAGGCTGAAGGCGTTGCTGTGGCCACTTGCTGAGTCACACTGTTTGCAGTTGCAGCATACGTTGGTTTTTTGAAATATGCATAATCATACATATTCGTACTCGAACCTTGGGTCGTTGTTGAACTTGTAAAGTTATCTTGCTCAATGGATAAAGCATTAAAACCAAAGTTACGAATTAAAATCGGTTGTGCTGCACTAAAACTAAGTTGAATAGCAGGTTTTATAATTTCAGTATTGGTTTTATCAAGATACTTCAAATCAGCACCATCCAAACCCATTTTTTGGATGTTTAAAGTTCCTTGTACACCTTTAAACACCAACCAAAGCTTATTACCGCTATCACTATTTTCAGCCCAACCACTTGGCTTAGTTGCATCTGCTTGTACAAAACGTTTATTAATTGCTAAACCAATGTGGCAAAACTCTACGTTTTCACAAACGCCGCCACTACCATTATCAAATATACCGTTACTGGTCTGGTTTAAATTAAGCATTAAAGACAAATCAGCACCAGCTTGACCATTAATCGCCTGTAAAGCGTCGTTGTCCAAAGTTTGTAATTCTGCATGAGTCGCAGTTGCCCAAAGAGTAAGGAGTAAAGCAGTTATTTTTTTCATCGCATTATCCTCCTCTTATAGACCTTTTGTGGTGAGTTTTAAATGTTGGATTAAAACACCATCAATGACTGCTGAACCCATATTATTGCTAATTGAAGAGCTAATTTGTGCTCCTGATAATTTATAGGTGTTTAAATCTGCATTTGGTGTAGTCGTATACCAACGTCCATTATTGTAAAGTGCGTCAGGTAAAGGTGTACCATTTGGTACTACAAACTGAGCCCCATTCCCTGCATCGGTAGTGGTATACCCTGTCGTGTTGGTTGTCGGGTTATAATAAGAGGTACTATCAATATTCGCCCAGTTTGCTCCTTGAGAGTCAAATCTTAAGCCTGAGCCAGCATTTCCCGTCCAACCTGATGCTGTACGGTATTGCCATGTATCATAACAAGTTCCTAAGTTTAAAAATCCACAATTATAGCTGCCTCCACGTCGTTCCTGATTTTGTAATTGATAGAAATTTTTAACTTGTGTTACAGCAGCAATCGTTCCTGTTGGTAGTTTCCCAAATGAAATACCAACTGCATCTTGAGTATTGTTCCCTTTAAAGGCTTCTAATGTATTATTTGTCGAGTTATAAACAGTTGAACCGATAGAAATACTACTATGCGTTGCACTAGAACCATGATAAGTTTTTCCACCTAAGGTTACATTGGTACCGCATTGATAAACATTACAGGTAGAACCAAGGTAAGTACTATCTGTTCCAGTGTAATCAGTATAGATTTTCTTATAAATTTCTGGCTTATTCGGAATACGTGCAAGCTCTAAACTAAAGTTTTTACCATCTGAGCTTAAAACGAGTGGTTGATATAAAGAACCTAACACAAGATTAATATTCGGATTATAAAGATATAGACCTTCATTAGCATCGAAGGTTGGTGCAAGCCCACCATTAATAGCAGGAGTAATGAGATTACCTTGCCCAGTGCCAGATTCACGAGTACTCAACCGCAGTACATTATCCATTGCACTATCTGTTGGAGCAGTCCATGATCCAGTTGAAGTAACAGTAGTAGTCTGGCTGCGAATACGATATAACCAATCTGAACTTGGTGAACTATTGCTAGGAGCACCAGTATATTGAGTACTATAACGATTTACCCATGGGCCTACTGTCGTTGTTGGAGTATTTGAAGTAATTGTTGCTCTCAAATTAGAGGCATCACCACTATTTAAACGCACAACACCTGCGAAACCTAGAGTATTATTATAAAATGGACTCAATCCATTTGCAGATGTCGCACCTCCCAAAGTTTGGAAGAGCTGTAGACGACTACCATTTAAACTAAAATTATTCCAGATACCTTGTAAACGTAACCGATTCGCGCGACTTGCATCAGTACTCGTACCAATCAAACCATTTGAGTCGCCATAATTAAACTGATCTGTCGCACCATTAATTTTATTTGGATTGCGAACAAAAATATCTGACCATAAACCTAATTTAAGTTTATATGCATCAAGCCCTGCCGTATCTCTTGTTCCTACCTCGTATAAAGGTGCTTCTAAGGCTAAATACGTTACTTGGCAAGAAGAATCACTCGCGCCACTACATGTAGCAGCACTAAAATTAGGTACAAGGTTCTGAGTAGCTACTTTGAATATCCATGGATTAACAGCAGTACCCCAGCTCGAAATCGCGGCCGCAGTATCGGTAGATGCAAGACGGCTATTAGTATCGTTATCAGATTTAGAAAGAGCTAAACCATAAAGAAAAATATCAGCTTTACCTACTGCACGGTCACCAGAATCAATCGTACCATTTTTATTGGTATCTGCCGCCGTCATACTTAACGGCCCAACAGGTACATAATTGATATAACCTGTATCTTTAGTACGGTCAGTTAAAATTTGACTTGCGGTTTCGTTCGCACCTGCCCCACGAAATACCATATAAGTATTTTGAGGTAAAATAGCGATACCTTCACCAGTAGTTTCACTTAAACCGGCATCAGAAAGTTCTTCAAGAGCGAAACTCGATTGGCTTATGAAAAGACCAATTAAACTTGCCAAAACGGTTTTTTGAAACCTTACCGTATAATTAAGTGTAGTCATCTTGACCTTCCTGTTTTATACGATGCCGTGCACCATATTTATTTTTCTTTAACAATCCTTGATGCTAGGTGAATATATCCTTTTCACCTTAGACCAGAAGGCAAATCTAAATAGATATTGCCAACTTTTCCACATTTCTATTATGCGGAATATTTGCACAAATGCAAAAGAAAGCGCATAAAAAACTCATTTTCCGATGAATGAAAATCAGCTCAAGCTAATTGCTTACAATTAACAAAAGGTTAAATTCGTACCATGACAGTTTGGTTTAAAGTTTTGATTCGTTAACTGTAAATTACTTAAATTTAGTGTAAGTGGGCTATTTTTTAAATCAATCGTACCAATATTTACATCCAGATCCCCTAGTTTTAACAAACCTCCCAAGTCAGAAGTTTGAGCAGGATTAGCTTGTAAATATGCAGAAACAGCAGTTGAAATTTGCGGGAATAATGGTGAAATATCAATTGCATCTTGTGGAATGATGTTACCTACATTAACTGGATTTGCAAAAGACATCCACCAGCCCTTTTGGGCTACGTCATCTGCTTTTGCCCCAGGCCACTGCAACATTTGATTTTGCAGTGCCAGATACATTGGCGAGTTAATTGGTAAATTATGAATAAGACCCAATGACTGGGTTAAATTTAAATTTGCAGTAATATTTGAAATGGTACCATTCATATATACATTCGGGAATTTAGCACCTTTACCCGCAATGACACATGCTAATAAGCTACAGTCTGTTACTGTAGCTTCTACTCTACCGCCTTGAGTGTAAATGCCTGTTGGTTCAGGATAAGCTGGATCATGTGGGCCTGCTGCATTATATTGCACAGTACCATCCACTGGATAAGAACTGCTATGTCCTACATAAATATTAGGGACTTTTACTGGAGCAGATAAAACTTTTGAGGTAACCCGATTACCATTAACTTGAATGGGCGCAATTTCAAAATAGTTATTTTGAATACCCGGAATATTAAATCCACCATCAGAAGTAATAAAACTTACCTCAGCAGCACCACCCAACCCCAAAGCCTGCAATCGGCCTGTTACTGCATTTGCTCCATATAAATTATCTCGAGTAGCCGAAGTTGTAGCATAACCTTTAATCAAACCACTACTGTCAGACTGAACCTTCATATAACCAGAAATGGAGTTGATCCCATTCGGGGTCGTTGTATTTTCAGTCCCTGCCGTTAATAAACCAATAAATTTTTCAGCACTTAGCCTTAAACCAACTACTTCACGTGTTGAAGCTGAAGTTGGGTTCTTAACAGCAAATTCAATGAATGGATTCGTTAATACTGCAGAAGATGAGGCACGATCTTCATTAGACATGGGCAATGGGTTCCCATTGGTATCAAAATTTTGTCCACTTAAACTTAAATTATCAATATCGATATCACAACCACCAGCCCCATTTACACCACCGCAGCCCAACTGAAGTTTTCGAATATTAGTATTGATTTCTAACTGGGCTTCCATTCCTAATTTATAAAAACCAATATTACTGCTGTTATCGCGTAGTTTCTCCAAGTTTGCCGAATCAGTAGGTGCAATATAAGACATACTCATTAACGCTTGGCCACGAGTTGCAGATAGTTCAGCATCAGACATTGGAACTAAGGTAGACGTAGCATAAGCTGAAGAAAAGCATAAACTTCCAAGTGCTAGAATAGCTAAATGAAGAGACTTAAACTGTCGCATGACCGACCTCCGTATCCTTGGGGGCATAATCTAATTTAATTTCTTTTTATTTGGCTTCCCTTTCTTTAATCTAATCTTAAATTGAATAAACAAAGAA
The DNA here is from genome assembly GCF_000588255.1 of Acinetobacter sp. 1424608. Lineage (NCBI taxonomy): Bacteria > Pseudomonadati > Pseudomonadota > Gammaproteobacteria > Moraxellales > Moraxellaceae > Acinetobacter > Acinetobacter sp. 1424608. The sequence continues at coordinate 19,748 of NZ_JFXL01000005.1, read as the reverse complement.
ATGCCTATAGCTGATTTTTATGATTTAAGTCCATTTAAATTGTGTGATACAACTCAAAGAAACAAATCAATTATTGATCATTTTATATCATTTTTTACAAAAGAAAACGTTCATTTATAAATATTCCGATGAATGCCACTTTCTTTATTTTTCAACAAAAATAGGCCACTTCAAGTGACCCATTTTTTAGAATTTAATCTACGTTAAAACAACTTAGGTTTTAGGAAGTGTAACACCAGTTTGTCCTTGGTATTTACCACCACGATCTTTATAAGATGTTTCACAAACTTCATCGCTTTCAAAGAACAACATTTGTGCAACACCTTCACCAGCATAAATACGTGCAGGTAAGTTCGTAGTATTCGAAAACTCTAAAGTAACGTGACCTTCCCACTCTGGTTCCAAAGGCGTCACGTTTACAATAATTCCGCAACGTGCATAAGTTGATTTACCCAAGCATACAGTTAAAACATTACGTGGAATGCGGAAATATTCAATTGTGCGGGCCAAGGCAAATGAGTTTGGCGGAATAATACAAACGTCAGACTCAATATCGATAAAACTTTTTTCATCGAAATTTTTCGGATCAACAATTGCAGAATGTACGTTGGTGAAAACTTTAAATTCACGTGCACAGCGTACGTCATAACCATAGCTAGAGACCCCGTACGAAATCAATTTTTCGCCATTCTTATCAAAACGGACTTGATTCTCTGCATAAGGTTCAATCATGCCGTGTTTTTCGCTCATTTCGCGAATCCAACGATCAGACTTAATAGCCATGTATTTTCTATCCAAAAGGTAATTTCATTGATTGCGACGTACTTTAACGTAAAAAAGCAATTATGAAAACAATGGTGGCTACTCTTCGTGACAAGAATAGCCCAGCAAGACTTTTAAAGGTTTAATAAAGCAGAATAGCTAATCGGAATTGAGAAGCTGACCAAAACCAGCGAAGCTGTTTTTTGTAAATTCGTCTGATTTAACCAACTTACTTTATTAGCTGCCAAGATTGATCCTAAAAAAATCCAAAATAAAGCAATCGGTGTAATTAAAGCCAAATAAGCCAGCATATGAATGAGATAAATATGAAAATCAGTCCATGCTGTAACAGGAAAAATTGCAGAAGCAAAAAGTAATGCTTTAGGGTTCAATAGAGTTGCACAAAACAATTCACGTGGTCGAATAGTTGGCTGATCTAACTCAAATTGTTGATTTGCTGTATGCCATAACTTAATCGCTAAAAAAATAATGTAACAAGCACTTAGCAATTTAAGTATAGGAGGTAAGAAAGGAAGTGTTGCAGAAACTTTCCCGATTAACATGCCCCAAGCGGAAATCGAAATAATATATCCAAGAACTTCTGCTGGAATTAACTTAGCAGACTTCCTAAAACCAACTTGTACACCAGATGATGCCAGTAAAGTATTGGTTGGGCCTGGGGTAAGTAAAATTGTGGCAACTAAGCCAATAAAAAGCCATGAAATCATTGAATGACCTCACAATGTAGTCATCTCAGATTAATAGATATCTTTTATGAAGGCAAAATCTAATTGTAAGACGATTTTTTAAAACACTAACACGGTAAAAGTAAATATTATTATTAAACAAATGGATACAAAAAATTAAAGAAGCTTAAGCTAAAAAACTTTAGAGTCAGTTGTCGAGCTTTGCGTGCCAAATTGTATTAAGTAATATAAGTATTTTTATTTTAAATCTATTTTTAAGTTGAAAAGATCTATAATGAATTATTACAGCAGTAAGTTTAATTTTTAAGCTTTTAATAAGTTTCAATTAATATATTGTTTTTTTGTGTTTATATGAGTCACCAGACTCTACTATTCTATGATTATGGCAAAGCAATTTTTTCAGTCTTGGCTTCCTTCTCCAGAGAAAGTTTCAAATATGAAATTTTTAAGGATTTTTGGGCAAAAAACCCTTAATCCAGTGCTTTGGTATGTCAACCGTAAATCGATTACAAGAGCGGTTTTTGTAGGAACATTTTTTGGTTTACTGCCTATTCCATTTCATAGCGTTTTTATTGTGATGGCCGTATTGCTGTTTGAGGTGAATTTACCCATCAGCCTAATGCTTGCTTGGCTTAGTAACCCTCTCACATTAGTTCCTATTTTATATGTTGGATTCTGGTTTGGTTCACATATTTATCATGTACATATGATCAATAAAAAGATGCTCCTAGGCGTACTTCATCAGATTTCTAGATGGATTACTCATTTTGGTCATGGTCATATAGATTTCAGCCTCGCTAAAATTTTAATGACCGGGCTTATAGTTGAAGCTTTTGTCTTTGCAATCATACTGTACATAGTGACTGAAGTTTTCTGGCGTTGGATGGTCATCCGAAATTGGAAAAGTAGACCTGGTCATAAAAGACAAGAAGATGCCCTATAAGAACCCATCTTCTTGCCTATAGTTAAATTATTATTTTGGTAGTTTAGATTTCATATATTCTTCTGCTACATTAAGCACATAGTCTTGGCAAGCCTCTCCTGTACCAGGATCATACGCTCCATTATTAGTAATATTATTAGATAAAATCCGAATTCCTAAGAAAGGAACATTAAACTGACTTGCGATTTGTGCAACAGATGCTGCTTCCATTTCCTCAACAGAAGTACCATAACGCTGATGGAAAAATTGAATTCGGTCAAGCTCATTATTCCACACATCTGCCGAGCCAATCGTTCCTTCGACTACCTCACCTTTATCATAACGGACTTTATGCGCCGCCATTAATAGCTCTTGATCACCTTCAAATTTGCGTATTGCGATCGGTTCTGGGTCAGATTCATCTGTTGGCAAAACATCAAAGGCCTCAACCCATGTAAGTGAGTTTGAACCGCCACCTAATGGCTCTTTAGGTGTTCTAAACGCACCAATATTGGTTGCATATTTTCCTAAAACAATGTCATAAACGTGTAGATCTGGGTCATGACCACCTGCCGTCCCCTGATTAATAATTGCAATCGGCTTATAGCGCTCAATGGCCAAAGCTGTTGCAGCAGCAGAGTTACTCATGCCCATGCGTGTTTTAGAAATCACCATTGGGTAACCATTGTAAGTTCCTTTCCAGAATGTCCACCCACCTACTGTTTCAACAGTCACATTCTGTAATTTAGAAGCCATCTGTTTTGACTCTACAGGTAAGGCGCCTTGAATAATAATCGGCTGTAATTTCTGTTTTTGCTCTTCAACTGGCGTTGTTTGGGACACTGTTGAATGATCGTCGTTGCATCCAACCAAAAATAAAGCGCTACATAAACTGATAACGCCAAAAGTATATTTAAATTGCATTTCTCACCTATTTCTTTTTAAAAGCGTAAAGTAGCAATCTATATGCCAATTTCAAGTTCAGCTTTGTTATTTAGATTCAGTAATTTAATTTTTTCTTTTAACCAACCAATAAAAAACCCAGCTTAAAGCTGGGTCAGTGGAATCAAAAGATTCGTTTATCATCACGCGTGCGTTGAGGAATTTTTTCAATTTGTTGCCACACAGCTTTCGCAATATCAATGTAGCTATCAGCTGCGTCATCCATTGCTACAACACTTGGTTTACCCTCATCAGCGTGTTCACGTATTTGAGCATTTAAAGGCAAACGACCTAATAATGGAATATGGTATTGCTCGGAAAGCTTATCACCACCACCAATGCCGAAAATTTGTTCTTCATGTCCACAATTCGAGCAAATATGAGTCGACATATTTTCAACTACACCCAATACAGGTATGCCAACTTTATTAAACAGCTCAATTCCTTTGGTCGCATCCAGTAAAGCAACATTTTGTGGTGTAGTGACAATAATTGATCCTGTAACCGGAATACGCTGTGCAAGCGTAAGTTGAATATCACCGGTACCCGGCGGCATATCAATCATGAGTACATCTAAATCTGGCCAAAGTGTTTGGTTAAACAATTGCATTAAAGCACCGGTTGCTTTTGGTCCACGCCATGCAACAGGAGTATTGTTGTCACCTGTTAAATGTCCAATAGAAAGCACAGCCATACCATATGCTTCCAAAGGTACAAAGTTTTCACTTTCAATAAGAGGTGTTTTGCCTGCATTACCCAGCATAGTTGGAATACTTGGGCCATAAATATCGGCATCTAATACCCCAACCTTAAGCCCCATTTTCTGTAAGGCAAGTGCTAAATTGACAGTAGTTGTTGACTTACCAACTCCACCTTTCCCAGATGAAACTAAAATGACGTTTTTAATCCGAGGATGAAGTGGAACATCTCTTTGTTGTGGAGCAGCTTTTTGAATCGGAGGATTGTTTGGATCAGGTTCAGATTTAGGTGAGGCATCAAGCACAGGAGGTAAGTTCGCACTTTCTTTAGGTGCTTTAGATGAGCAGCCTTGGCCTGAACTTTCTTGAGCAGGACGTTTTTGTTGAACTACATGTAAGTTAAGTTCTTCAATACCACACTTTTGTAAAGCTCCAGCCAAATCATCATGAATTTGTTGCAAATACTCTTTTTCATCTGGAAAGGTATTAATGGTGAGCTGTAAAACTCGGCCTTGTACCTGAAGCTGACTAATGCGCTCTTTTAAGGCATCTTTTGAATGGGGTAGTAAATAGTTTTGGAGTACGGTTTGGATTTCATCTTCTTTCACTTCTTGTGCGGGTGAAAAAACGGACTTTAATGAAGAAAGCCAAGACATATTGTTTACTCCAAAAACAGATCATTACAGCTTGTTGGAGCTAGTGTAACAGTATTGATCCGCACTCGCTCAACTCGAAATGAATAATTGCTAATTTTAAAGCCTCATCATTTGAGTGAGGAGCACGAATTTTTGTTTAAATCAGCTTATTCAGCAGAATCGTGATTTTTCAATTTATTGAGTTTATCTGTTGCCGTTTTCTTCAATTCATCAAACTTTGCAGTTGCTTGAGTTTTTAACTCATCTAATTTTGATGCAGCCTCTTCCTTTAATTCTGCTGCTTTTGCTTTAGCATCATCAAGTTTATGAGCTGCTTCAGTTCGCAGGTGATCAAATTTGTCTTGCAGACTATGCTGAGCATCATCAAGTTTGCTCTTCAAATCACTGGCTTTCTCTTCCACTGCTTCTTTTGTAGCCGCCTGTTTCTCTTTTACATTATCCTTCAAATTATCTAAGGCTTTTTCACCTTGGGCTTTTGCATCTGCTGCTTTTGCCTTTAGTTCATCTACTTTATCTTCAACAGCTTCTTTACCATCGGCCTGTTTCTCTTTTACATTTTCTTTTAAATCTTCCAAGGCTTTTTCACCTTGGGCTTTTGCATCTGCTGCTTTTGCTTTCAATTCATCTACTTTATCTTCAACTGCTTCTTTGCCAGCAGCTTGTTTCTCTTTTATATTTTCTTTTAAATCGTCCAAAGCTTTTTCACCTTGTACTTTTGCATCAGCCGCTTTTGCCTTTAATTCATCTAATTTATTTTCAGTAGTCATCGTTGTTATCCTCATCGTTAATTAAAAAAATTACCTGAATAAGTTATTAGTTATACATCGTTATGGCTTTTTTTCTGACCGTAACTGCAATTTGAAACAAAGACAATACAGGAAGATTCAAATATTTTTTGATTTGTTTATCTGTTCTAAAGAGAAATCCTTTCTGGCTTTAGGCCCATTTCTGTAGCTACCTCTTCTCTTTAGACAAAGATTATTAATCTTTGCTTATCTCCCTGCATCAGTTAAAATCTTCCACCTTATAAATACGAATGAGAGAATGAGATCCGTGCGTAAAATTTTAGTCACCAATGCCCTCCCTTATGCCAATGGTCCAATTCATATGGGTCATTTACTCGGTTATATCCAGGCAGATATCTGGGTTCGTGCCATGCGGGCAATGGGTCATGACGTGACTTATGTATGTGCGGATGATGCTCACGGTACAGCGATTATGCTACGTGCCGAAGCAAATGGTATTAGCCCAGAAGAGCAAATTGCGAATGTTCAAAAAGAGCACATTCGTGATTTTGACGGTTTTGGCGTACATTTCGATCATTATGATTCAACTCATAGTGATGCAAACAAAGCTCGTTCAACAGATATCTATATTAAAAACCGTGAAGCTGGAAATATTGCAGTTCGCCCTGTAACTCAATTATTTGATCCAGAAAAAGGTATGTTCTTGTCTGACCGTTTCATTAAAGGCACATGCCCGAAATGTAAATCAGAAGATCAATACGGCGACTCATGTGAAGTTTGTGGTACAACTTATAACGCAACCGAATTACTTAACCCGCGTTCGACTTTAAGTGGTGCAACACCTGTTGAAAAATCATCAGATCACTATTTCTTTAAGCTTCCAAACTTCTCTGAATATTTACAGAAATGGACGCGTGATGAAGGTCGTCTACCTCTTTCAATTGCCAATAAATTAGACGAATGGTTTGAAGCGGGTTTAGCAGACTGGGACATTTCTCGTGATGCACCATATTTTGGCTTTGAAATTCCAGACGCCCCAAATAAATATTTCTATGTGTGGGTAGACGCCCCAATCGGCTATATGTCTAGTTTTGAAAACTATATCAAAACTAAACGTCCAGACTTAAACTTTGATGATTTCTGGAAAAAAGATAGTCAAAATGAGGTTTACCATTTTATTGGTAAAGATATTGTTTACTTCCATGCTTTATTCTGGCCTGCAATGCTTGAAGGTGCGAACTATCGCACTCCAACAGGCTTGTTCGTAAATGGTTTCTTGACTGTAAATGGACAAAAAATGTCTAAGTCTCGCGGTACTTTCATTAAGGCCGAGACGTATTTACAGCATTTAAACCCAGAGTATTTACGTTACTACTTCGCTTCTAAACTTTCAGATAAAGTTGAAGACTCTGACTTGAACCTTGATGACTTTGTTCAGAAAGTAAATTCAGATCTAGTTGGTAAAGTCGTCAATATTGCAAGTCGCTGTGCGAAGTTCATTAATAGTAGCTTTAACAATACGCTATCAAGTACATGTGCTGAATCTGAGTTAGTACAAAGCTTTATTGATGCTGGTGATTCAATTGCTAAAGCATATGAAGCACGTGAATTCTCTACAGCCATTCGTGAAATTATGGCGCTTGCTGACCGCGCAAACCAATATATTGATGAGAAAAAGCCTTGGGCTCTTGCTAAACAAGAAGGTCAAGAACAACAAGTTCTTGATGTCTGCTCTGTTGGTATCAACTTATTCCGTCAACTCGCAGTGTACTTGGCGCCAGTTCTTCCAACTTTGGCTAAGCAAGTTCAAGATTTCTTAAAACTTGAAAGCTTCGATTTCGAGTCACGCAAACAAATTCTTGTAAGCCATGAAATTGCGCAGTTCCAACCTCTTATGCAGCGTGTTGATCCAAAAGCTGTTGCGGCTATGGTTGATGCTTCGAAAGAGTCTTTAGGTGCTCCTGCTCCACAAGCAACTAAAGCAACAGCAAAAAAAGAGAAATCTGCCGAGAAAAAGGCAGCTCCTACTCCAGCAGTGGGTGAAGCTGAAATTATCGGTATTGAAGATTTCTTGCAAGTTGACTTACGTGTTGCTCAAGTCATTGAAGCAGGTACAGTTGAGGGTTCAGATAAATTGCTACAACTGACGTTAGACGTAGGTGAAGCTGAACCACGTAATGTATTTAGTGGTATTCGTAGCCAATATGCTCCAGAAGACCTAAAAGGCAAATTAGTCGTGATGGTTGCTAATCTCGCACCACGTAAAATGCGTTTTGGTATTTCAAACGGTATGGTACTTGCTGCTGGAAATGGTGAAGGTATTTTCATTATTTCTCCAGATAGTGGTGCAAAACCTGGCGATAAAGTGTCTTAATTTGCCTTCATAAAAAAGCTCCCTAATTTGGGAGCTTTTTTTAACTATAAATTTTCTAGAAACATCTATAAGAAGATTTAAATTATGTCCATGGCCGCCCTTCACAAGGGTTACTAAGTAAAACGTGTATATTCCCCAATTCCTCATTTGTTAAATAACCATTCTTATTTTTATCTAAATAATGAAATAGTTCTGTTTGCTTATTCTCTCCCTGAAAACGCTTATCCGTAGGCCAACGATAAGGATAGAAATCTTGTACCTGTTGAAACTCTTTTAAGCTGTACAAACCATCATGATTTACATCATATTTTTCTTGAAAAAGCTTCCAATCTAAAGATGCAGGCTCACAGGCACTTACTACATTTAAAATGCAGTAAGTGATGCAGCCTATGAGTAACTTAATAGTTAGATTGCTCATGATTGTTGGCTTGTAAATCAGAAATTTTGTAATCTTTTTCATGAACAGGAGTACCAACTATGCTCATAGTCCGCTCATTGGCTGACTGTTGCTTGCTCATTGTTCTCATCTCACATCCTGTCGTTAAGATAAGAAAAGCTACAGAAATGCTCACTATTAATTTTTTCATAGCGTGACCCTCATTTCTTTTTGTTTTATTTATTAAGTTACCACTTTTTAAATGGTTAAGAACTAAAAAAGATATTTCAATTTGTATATATTTTACCCAAAAATAAAGCCAGTCTATAAATATCTGGCTCTGCATTTTTTAGATATTTTAATTAAAGACTTATCATTTGAAGAAAATTAACTTTAAGCCCAATATACTCACAATACTTCCAGCTACCCGGTCAACGCCAGTTTTTGCTTTTAGGTACATTGTTCTTGGCTTCTCTGAAGATAGCAGCATTGCAACACATGAATACCACCCCGCATCGATCATAAAACAAATCACTGGCAATGCAACATAGTAATAATTTGGGATTTCTTTGGGCAATAAAGCAGTAAATACACTCGCCAATACAACAGCAATTTTCGGGTTACTTAACTGTGTAATCAGGCCATATCGATATGCCTGTTTATAGGTCATTTTTGATTTGCCATCATTTTCCATGGCAATTGGTTCTTTGGCATGTTTGATAATTTTAAAAGCAAGCCAAAGTAAATACAGTCCACCACCAATTTTTAAAATTAGATAAGCTGAAGGCACTGCCAACAAAACTGCCTGTAACCCCATGACGGCTAAAAAACCAAAAAGAGCAGCCCCCGTACCTGTACCTAAAGCAGTAAACAAACCATGTTTACGTGATTTAGAAATTGAATTTTGTGCTACATAAATAAAGCTCGGCCCAGGGCTTATTGCTCCAAGCATCAATGCCATCGCAATTGAAAAAAGAGGAATAAGGGACTCAAACATTGTATTGACCTAGCATCATGCAATTTGGCGATATTCTAGCAGCTTTTTATGACACATATAAAAATGGAAAAATATAAATGATAAAAATTGAATTTTCATGTTTTTACAATTTATCTCTTCACAACGGACAAAAATGTCCGTTAAATATATCATCTTTAAATCTCCCCCAATCCATGACATGAGTAAGCGTCAAAAAATTGCAGCCCATAATCGGGATGAATTACTCACTGCTGCCGAAGAATGTTTCCGTATTCATGGCATTAATGTGCCTTTACAAGTTGTCATTGACCATGCAGGTGTAGGTAGAGCAACCTTTTACCGAAACTTTTGTGATCGAAAGGCTTTAATTAGCGCTCTTTTAGAGCGCGCGATTACACAGCTAGAGCAAAAAGCTGCTCATTTTCAACAATTCGAGGATGGATTATTTCGTTTAATTGAAGGACATATTGCACAGCTTCCCAAACTCGCAATTTTGCAAGATTTTTGGAGAGTGATTGATCGACAAGATCCAATTATGTTAAAAATTTATGAAAGGCGAAATAATGCACTTAAACCACTGATTGAAAATGCGATAGAACAAAAATTGTGTCGAGCTGATCTGACTGCTAATGACTATGCAATGGTCACTGCAATGTTAGGTTCTTCATTTCAAGGACATGAGCCAGAAGAACAGACTCGCTTAGCAAAACGAGCAATTGAATTACTATTTAATGGTATTCAAATACAAAAAATTCGAGGGATAGAATGAGTAAAACGCCTCGTTATTTAGAAACACCACCCGACTGGACACCAGAGGAACAACCGACTCTACCTGGTTCACCAGCAGCGATTGCACATTCTGTACCTAAACGTTTTATCTATTTTTTCATTGGGCTATTCGTTGCTCTTTCGGCAAGCTTAAGTAATGGCTTTATCACGGCAAATTTGCCTTTAATTCAAGGTGAGTATGGCCTAACCCCTTCCGAAGCTGCATGGCTGCCTGCTGCATATGTTATGGCAAATGTCAGTTCAAACCTGATTTTGTTTAAGGCCCGTCAACAATATGGTCTGAGAGTATTTTCAGAAATAGGTCTCGTCATTTTTATTGCGGTTCTTGTTTTACATATTTTTGTACATACCTATGAAATGGCGCTGTTCGCACGGGTTGTAGCTGGTTTAGCAGGTGCACCACTAAGCTCCTTAGGTATGTATTACACCATGCAAGCTTTTAAAAAAGCTGACATGGCAAAAGGTATATACATTGCCTTTGGTTTTCAGCAGTTAGGTGTTCCTCTCGCTTGGATTATTTCTCCATTTCTTGTTAGTACAGACAGTTGGTCTGTTCTATATACCTTTGAGCTTGGTTTAGCACTTTGTTGTTTAGCTATGGTTGTTTCATTAAAACTACCACGCAGCTTACGTATTTATGTGTTTGAGAAGCAGGATTTCTTTACCTTTGCTTTACTGGCTCCTGGTTTTGCATGCTTATGTATTGTGCTTACACAAGGACCAATTCTGTGGTGGTTTAATAGCGAATGGCTTGCTTATATATTAATTGCAGGTTTTAGCTTAGTTGTTTTAGGTTTACTTTACGAACACTACCGTGCCAATCCATTAATTATGACACGTTGGTTAGGTACTGCTTCGACACTACGTTTTATTTTTGGTGCTTTTGCGATTCGGCTTCTAATGTCAGAGCAAAGCTATGCTGCTGTTAACTTCTTAAAAGCCATGGGAATGGGACCTGATCAGTTTGTACCTCTTTATGTTGTGATATTTATCGGGATTTTAAGCGGAACATTATTTAGTGCACTGACTTTTTCACGCGAACGAATTATCTTCCACTTACTTTTTGCAGAGTTCTTGATTCTGGTTGCCTGTGGACTAGATTATCACTTAACCAGTGATGTTCGACCTGTGAACTTTTTTGCAAGTCAATTCTTAGTGGGTTTTGCAGGTGGTTTATTTATTGGGCCATTACTGCTTATTGGCTTTGCTCAAACTTTAGCAAAAGGTCCTTCATATGTAGTGACTTTTATTGTGCTGTTCTCTGCAACTCAAACCTTTGGTGGTCTGGTCGGGTCTTCTTTCTTCTCGACCTATCAACAACACCGCACGCAAAACTATCAAGTCGAGATTATTAAAGATTTAGAACAATCCGACCCGTTAGTTTCTCAAAGGCTCTCCACTTATCAGCGTAGTGCAGCCATCACAACAAATGACCCGGCATTACAAACGGCTCAGGCCATGCGCACACTCAATCAAGTGGTCACCCGTGAAGCACAAGTGCGTGCCTACAATGATGTTATTGCGTTAAACGGTATTTTTGCTATCGCATTGCTCTTATGGGGTGGATTTAATATTGCCCGTAGTAAATATCTACAACGCAGAGGAATTAGCCGTCCTTAATGGCTTTCGTTATTGATGAAACAGAAATTGAGATTGATATATGTCAGATGATCAAAATAAACCGGAACAAAGCCCTGCTCAAACATCTAATAATGAGCCAACGCCTGCACCTGCACCTGCACCTGCACCTGCAAGTAAACTGATTCCAACAAAACGCTCAACCCTCTTATGGATGTTAGGTGTTCTTATTATTGGTATTTTAGTAATTTTATGGGCATGGAGAATTGGGCCTTTTGCAACGAGTGTACAGCAAACGGACAATAGTTATGTCAAAGGTAAAACCACTGTTTTATCTTCACAAATTAATGGCTATGTTAAAGATGTATTAGTGAAAGACTTTGACCATGTTAAAAAGGGTCAAGTATTAATGCATATTGATGCCACTACTTACGATCAAAAAGTAGCACAAGCGGCTTCAGGCGTTGAACAGGCTAAAAATACTTTAGCTAATCAAACCCAATCCATCGCACAAAAACAAGCTGATATTGTTGCGGCGCAAGCCAAAGTAGATCAGGTGAAGGCTCAATACGAACTCTCTTTAGCACAGCTTAGACGCTATCAGCAGTTAGGAAATAGTGGTGCAGCCTCTAAATCTGAGCAAGATAAAGCCGCAGCAGATGCCGAAAATAATCTCGCAGCCCTTAAGCAAGCAGAAGCTAATGTATTAGTTGCAAAAGAGGCTTTAAAAACCGCACAGGTCGCAGAAGCAGGTTTAGAAGCACAAGTTTCTAGCGCTAAAGCACAATTAGATCAAGCACAAACCACCAAAGACTATAGCGTTATTGTTGCCCCTATGGATGGTCAACTTGGGGAAGTAAATCCTCGTGTTGGGCAATATGTCGCAGCAGGTTCACAGTTGCTGTACTTAATTCCACAACAAACTTGGGTGATTGCTAACTTTAAAGAAACCCAAATTGCCAATATGCGAATTGGACAAAAAGCATGGTTTACAGTGGATGCGATGAACCACAAAAAATTTACAGGACATGTTGAGCAAATTTCGCCTGCTGCAGGTTCCGAGTTCAGTGTGTTAAAGCCAGACAATGCGACAGGTAACTTTACTAAAGTTGTGCAACGCATAGCTGTACGTATCACTATCGACCCAAATCAGGAAGGAATGGAACACTTACGCCCTGGTATGTCAGTGATTACTTCTGTCGACACAAGCTCTTAATCAGCTTTTTAAAGTTCTCTTTAAAAAGTTACAATGTGATCATTCATTATTTTTCTCAATTTCTAATGTTTGATCACATTGCCCAACCTATTTCTTACCAGCACATTGAACTCCCATCATCTGTTCATCTCGACATTAAACGTTTAGATCTCGTCCATCCTCAAATTTCGGGCAATAAGTTTTTCAAATTAAAATACAATTTACTTGCCGCAAAACAACAAGGACTATTAAATATTTTGACTTTTGGTGGCGCTTATTCAAATCATATTGCCGCAACGGCCTATGCAGCTCATATTTTTGGCTTAAACAGCATTGGAATTATTCGTGGTGAAGAGTTAGCGAATAAGCCGCTTAACCCCACTTTGGAAAAAGCACAAAGTTTAGGAATGCAGCTACATTTTGTCTCACGCAATGAATATCGTTTGAGAGATGATGAAAACTTTCTTCAACAGTTAATTCAACAGTTTCCTGAAACATACATAATCCCTGAAGGCGGCACCAATAAGTTAGCAGTTCAAGGTTGTCAGGAAATTCTTAGTCAGAGTGATTTAGAGAAATATGATGTGATTTGCTGTGCGGTAGGAACTGGCGGAACAATTTCAGGTCTTATTGAAAAAAGTTCAACACATCAAAAAGTCTTAGGATTTTCAGCTTTAAAAGGCGACTTTTTACAACAAGAGATTCGTCGGTGGACTAAAAAACAAAATTGGTCGCTAACAGATGCTTATTGCTGCGGTGGTTATGCCAAAACGTCACCTGAACTATTTGCATTTATTAAAGGTTTTGAAGCGCAATATGCTGTGCCTCTTGAACCAATCTATACGGGAAAAATGATGTTCGGTTTATCCGACCTTATAAAAAATAATTACTTTTCCGAAGGAACTCGTATTCTCGCTATTCATTCTGGTGGTTTACAGGCAGATATAAGAAATAAAACGGACCAATAATTCACTCTTTTTTAGTTAACGTTTTCTCTACCATCATAAATGTCTTTAGCACGAGTAAGGGCTGACATGGTAGTATATGCCCCTTTTTAATTTTCACGATTAATCGAGAATCTCTTATGTCTAACAGTCATGTCGATGTCATTGTCTTAGGTGCAGGCGCTTCTGGACTCATGTTGGCTGCACATGCTGCTAAACGAGGACGCTCGGTTTTAATTTTAGAAAAAGCCAATAAAATTGGTAAAAAGATTTTAATGTCGGGTGGAGGTAAATGTAACTTTACCAACCTGTATGTAGAGCCTGACAACTATATTTCTCATAATCCACACTTTGTCATTTCTGCCCTGTCACGCTATAGCAACTGGGACTTTATTGGTCTGGTGTGTGATTATGGAATTGCCTATGAAGAACGTAAACACGGCCAATTATTTACCCTAAACGGCGCTAAAGAAATTTTAGAGATGTTGGTGAGTGAGTGTAATAAAACCAACAATGTTGAAATCCAGACCGATTGTGAAGTTGGGCAGATTGATCCATTAGAACAAGGCGGTTTTTCTGTACACACCAACCAAGGTCGATTTAGCTGTGAGTCATTAGCCGTTGCTACAGGCGGTTTATCTATTCCGACTTTGGGCGGTTCTGGATTTGGCTATGAACTAGCACAAAAGTTTGGACATACAGTTTTCCCAACCCGCGCTGGTTTAGTTCCATTTACTTTTTCGGATCATATCAAAGAAGTCACCACGCGCTTAAGTGGTAACGCTTTAGATGTCACGTTAAGCAATTCAAAAAATAGCTTTACTGAAGCGTTATTATTTACCCATCGTGGATTAAGTGGGCCAAGTTCTTTACAGCTTTCTAACTACTGGAATACCGGTGAAAGTTTTAAAATTGACTTTTTCCCAAGCCAAGATTTAACGACTTATTTAAAAGATAAAAAGAAAGCACAGCCTAAAGTTTTATTACGTACCCTTCTTAATGAGTTTACTGCAAAAAGTATTGTACAAGAGCTACAACAACTCATATGGCCCGAGCATAGCGAAATGGCAATTGGTAATATGAGTGATGCACAGCTAGAACATATTGCCGAGCAGTTACATGGTTTTTCAGTTAAACCATCAGGCACTGAAGGATATCGTACTGCCGAAGTTACCTTAGGTGGAGTTGATACAACCGAAGTTTCATCTAAAACACTCGAAAGCAAAAAGCAGAAAGGACTGTTCTTTATTGGAGAAGTACTTGATGTGACTGGCCACTTAGGAGGCTATAACTTCCAATGGGCTTGGTCTTCTGCTTATGCAGCAGCACAATATGTTTAACTGTTGAATACGCTAATTTGCTGCTTTCGCATCACTTGATGATTTGTCAGCATCACGTGTATGTGTTGTTGCCTGTTTTGATGAATCAGATTTGCTAAATACAAATTTATAAGCACTTGCTAAAAAACCTACGGTAATCCCAGCAATTACAACAGGTGCTAAAAAACGACCAGGCTTCTTCATCGTATTTTCCTCACTTATTTGTTTTTATAGCTGTCAAAGACAGAACGACCACTCAATATAGAGTGGTCGAACTTATCACAAAAATCAAAGATTTTTTGTACTGTTTATCTGAAAATTAGTTACACCTACTAAATTTCATCATTTTCGCCAGTAGAACCAAACGGTTTATTTACTGGTGGTTGTGATGGATTTACTTGTGCAGAATCAGCTGGTTTTGCATCAGATGAAACTGTTGTTGATGGTGCTGTTGTAGTCGTTGACGGAGTTGAAGCCGAAGACGTACTTGCTGTTGTAGTAGAAGCTGGTTGATATAAAGGATTTGGTTGATTAGCTTCTTTTTTCGCTTTATCAAGCAAGTCAGACAGCAATCTTTCAGCTGGTTGACGACCACCTAAACCAAATGCAAGTGCGAAAGCCACTGCAACTGCACCTAGAGTTAAGCCAAATGCAAGGTTCACAATCGAATCAGCAATACCCATCGCTTTTAAACCAAGCGCAAGGACTAAACCAATAATTAAGACACGAACCAAACTACCTAACCAACGTGAACTATTATATTCACCGCGTTGCACCACATTTGCCACAACATTGGCAAGCCAGAAACCAATAACCAAAATTACAGCGCCCAATAGAATGTTTGCACCGAAATGGATAAACATTGCAATTAGACCACTAATCTGTTCAAAACCAAGACGGTCAGCAGCTTCTGAAACTGCAAACAGCATCGTAAAGAACACGATTAACCAACCCACAGCGCCAGAAACTTTAGTTTGACCTAAAAAGCGTTGTACATCTAATTTTGCAGGGATTTCATCAACACCTGTTCCCGCAATGAGTTCGGCAACCAAACGTCCAACAAAACGAGAAACAATATAAGCAACCAGTAAAATTAATCCGGCAGCAATAATGTTTGGAATCGCTTGCAAGATTTCATTGAGCATTGCTGTCGCTGGCTGAGAAATAGTCTCAATACCTAAAGCTTCAAATGCCACAATTAATGTCGTAATGATAATAATGGCAAAAACAAAAGAACCTAAGAATTTGCCTACATTTGAGTTTTTGAAAAGACCGATTTTTTCAGCTTGTGCTTGAACGCCTAAGCTATTAATTAGGCCCTCAACAATACCGCGTACAATTTTTGCCAAGATATAACCAACAAAAACGATAACGCCAGCAATAAAGATATTTGGTAGGAAGGCGATTGCCTCATTCACCATATTTTGAACAGGAATAAGTAAACCTGTTAACCCTAAGATTGAGAGTACAATAGGAAGGAAAAGTAATAATACAAGCCAGTAAAGAATTTCACCAATATTCTGGCTAATTCCCCCTACCCCTACTTCACTACTTAACTTGTCATCAAGTTGCGTTCTGGATAGCACATTTGTAATTCCTGCCCGCACCAGTCGAGCAACGATCCAGCCAATGAAACCCACCACCACGGCAGCAATGATATTTGGAATATAGACGAGTACCTGATTCACCATATTGCTAAATGGCCCACTCACTCCACTAATGTTGAGCACATTTAAAGCGGCAACAACAGCAAGAATCAGAATAAACCAGAATATGACTTTGGAGACGAGGCCTTCTATGTTGGGAGTACGTCCTGTAGCTGAAGATAATTTGGCATTCGTATTTAATTTTTGCAGAAGTTTTTTCCCCCCTGCCGCAACTAATAAAGCGATTATCCAGCCAACCAGTAAGATGACAATTGCAGCTAAAATAGGATGAAACTGATCCCAGTAATACATCGCATCAAACTGAGCGCCGCGAGGCCCATTAAAAAATTCATTCATATTGTTATGTCCTCAATTGTTATGTTCTTTTCAGTGTTATCAATAAATGAAAAACACCAGTTCGTTGTAAAAAATGACGATAAATGCGGTCTATGTCACCTTATGTTTTGAATATTTTTCAATCAACATTCTTCTGCATAAATACAACAAATTGATGCAAAAGATTGCAAAAAAAGCCTTCACGGCACATCCTAAAGGCTTTCTATAGATATATACTGGTGAGCTTACTATCCTTTGTAAGTTTTCAAATCAGAATTACCCATCATGACATGTGGTGTAGTCTCATGTTGAAAAGCCGCTTCTTGTTTTGGTGATTGGTTATGTTCAGCAACCATATAAACAATAAGCGCAAGAAGAAAAAGCCCTACAATAATTAAAATATAAACTGGCAATCTTCTTTTTTTTGCAGTCTCTTCAGGACTCGTCACATGAGGTGGTTTTGAAAAATCATGCATCTTCTTTCCCCTCTTCTATTATCATTAACTTTATATTCATCATAACAATTTGATTTGTTGCATTGTGTGAAAAAGCATTATGCGAAGGTGACTAGGTTTGCAAAACTCTACTTTAAAAAAAATAATTTTAGTATAAAATTTAGCCACTTTATTTTTGACTATATAAAAAATATTCTGACTTATTCAAATTCTTTTGCGAAGTTGGATTTGTAATACAATATGTTTTAGCGCTTACTTTTTATAAAATAGGCTATAATAAGCCCCCTTGTTTTAAAGCTACTCAATTTTATGATGTATCGTCAGCAAAGCGTAACTCTTGATCTCGACACTGACGTCACACATCAATGTTATTTACATCAGACAAGAGATGACCATCTCATTGGTATTATTGAATTTAATAAGCCAAGCTATGAGCTCAAATGGGGTGATCTTGAGTATTTCCGTCGCCGTACCGAAGAGTTCTCGGTCATGCCATTCCCTGAATGTGTTAATGCGATGATTGTTGATATTCGTAATATCAATGTATTTCTGGACAACGAAGTGCCTATTTTACCATGGCGTTTACTTGAAGAAGACTGCCCTGTTCGTTTGGTTGTTCCTCAAGATCGTCTTGAATATTATGCGGGGCTTTTTGAGCCAACTTGGCTTTCAACAGATGTAGACAGTGCAATTTCAGAAATTCGTGAATTTATGGATATGTTTGTCCATTAATAAACATATCCATAAAAATTCTCTTAAAATATTTTTACTTTCGGTTTTTACCAATAATTCTCTACTGCAATATTTCCCTCACCACGACGATTCATCGTCAAACCGCGGCGTTTTAAAGCCTCTTTCGTATCGTCAACCATTTGTGGGTTTCCGCATAGCATGACATGACTGGTTGCTGAATTAAGTTCCAGACTTGCTGCTTTTTCTAACTCACCATTTTCAATTAATATCGGTAAACGTTCATGCAACGGCGCAGATGGATCTCGGGTAATAATTGGAATAAATTTAAAACCTACATGCCCTTCGCCAAAAGTTTCGGCAATCTCTTGAATACGGTCAACATAAGCCAATTCATCTGCTGTACGTACACTGTAGACCAAATTGATCTTTTGATAATTAGACCAAGTTTCAAAGTCTTGTAGCATCGACAAAAATGGAGCCAAACCAGTACCTGTTGCCAATAACCATAAATCATGCGGTAAAGGTTGCTGATAACGCGCCAAAGTCAGATAGCCATATGGAATTTTTTCTAAATATAGCTCATCACCGACTTTCAAATGCTGCAGATTCGAGGTGAAGGCACCGTCTGGTACAACAATTGAGAAGAACTCTAGCGTTTCATCAAATGGAGAAGACACCACCGAATAAGCACGAACAACCAGTTCCTCCCCCACCTTTAAACCTATACGCGCAAACTGACCTGCGGTAAATTTAAAATGTGAAGGGCGAGTCATGGTAAAGCTGAAAAGTGTTGGGGTCCAACGATGAACAGATAAAACTTTTTCTACGCTAAATTTTTCAATTGACATGATTTCAACGTGGCATGAAATAGTGCGCTCATGTTAGCATGACAGCCGAAATAATGAATACTTTTAAACGTTAAGGCTTTTAAACATGCGGATGACATTACGCCAGTTGGCTGTTTTTGTAGCAGTCGCCCAAGAAGGAACCGTTACTAAAGCCAGTGATGCGGTCAGACTGACGCAAAGTGCAGCAAGTATGGCTTTAGCTGATTTAGAAGACGGCTTAGGTGCTCCTTTGTTTGATCGTTTAGGGAAGCGCTTACAACTAAATGATCTTGGACGTTTTTTACTTCCACAAGCATTAGAGATATTAGGGCGCTGTGAAGCTTTTGAACAAGCTGCAAAAGGTGAGTTACAAAGCATTGACCTTCGTATTGGGGCGACCTTAACTATCAGTGACTATTTAATGCCTGATTTAATGGCTAACTTTTTACAGCGTCATCCGCAAGCACATTTACAACTTCAAGTAGGTAACACACGCCAAATGATTGAAGCTGTGAATCAGTTCCAATTAGATTTAGCTTTAATTGAAGGTTCTTGTCACTTACCTCAACTCCAATGTATTCATTGGCGCGATGATGAATTAGCAGTGTGCTGTTCACCAGATCATCCTTTAACACGTTTAAATCGCCCACTTACGCCTCAAGATTTTCATGACATAGAATGGATATTACGTGAGGAAGGTTCTGGTACTCGAGAAGTCTTTGATAATGCTATTTTGCAAGATCTACCCGATGCCAACATTCGCTTAACGCTTGGTCACAATGAAGCAATCTTAAAAATAGTGGCAGG